>JAFWWO010000027.1 GCA_017523325.1 Anaerotignum sp.
ACCAATGTAGCTGAAATTGAACAGATAGAACAGATTGTTCTTTGTCAGCCATAAGGTAATTGCGACCGTTTCGAATACAACCAGCATAATGATCGGCATAGCATATTTCTTCATTTTTGCATCCCCAACAAACTTCGATTTAACTCTATCTTGTACTTTTCTTCGCATCTTCCTCTGTAGGGAAGAGCCGACTTTCTCTAAGCTTTATCCCTCCGCCTGTATCCGTAAACTGTAAGGTGTAGAATCCGCCGGAATACTTTAAGACCTTGGCTTCTTTAATCCATTTCACAGATGAGACGATATAGACGGTATCTCCAGGATTATACTTTCCTGCCATAATACCACCTCTGATGTGCTTTGTTCGAACACATTATAGCATTTCCTCCGTTACTTTTCATTACTTTTTTTCTGTTTTTTTAATATCCGTACATATCACGCTGGACCATAGCCGTGAAATAGCTGTCTATCGTCGCCGGCGCATTGAAGATGGCCGCCTTCAAATACTGCTTGATATTCTTGATCTCTTTCATCTTGGCATTTTCCTTGAAGCAGTCGATGATGTATTGGATGTGCTCATAGTCAACATTCAAGAATCGCTCCTTCACGATGGAATGCGGATACTTGTTGCTGGCTATCTGGATGGTATCGCCGTTGGACATCACCGTCTCCACCATGATTTCTATGATTTCATCAATGAGCCTCAAATCATAGGGATGAGCCGTCCGAAGAGATTCATAGTCTACATTGGTTTGAATCTGGCTTTTCCAATAATCATAATTGTTATGCCTGGATTCTCTCTTCTCATCTTTTCTCATCTCATCTGGGTTTTCCACTTTTCCACACTCGCAAGAGAAGGGATTTAGGGATGAGATAAGATTAGATTGGTCATTTATCACATCAGTATTTAATTCTTTTTTCTTTTCTGGATTAGTTTTTGATCTCTTAGTATTTAATTGCGTGGGATTTTCCGATACCGGATTATCCGTTGTCGGTTTATCCGATATCGGATTATCCGTGATTGGATTTTCCGATATCGGTAAATCCAACTGCGGTTGCTCATAAATGGTGTATGCCGTCTGGCTAAAAGTTCCCTGTGCAGCCCTGGTCTGTTCTCTGACAACATAGCCGGCCTCTTCAAGCTCCAACACCGCCGTTCTGACAGCATCCACACTTTCTTTGTTTATACTCGCCAAGCCTTTAAGCGAATAATCCCATTCATCCGAAAGGGATAGCATCTGCGATAGTAAACCCTTGGCTTTTAAGGACAGATTCTTGTTCTTAAGATGATGATTAGACATCACCGTATAGTCCCTTGTTTTCTCCACTCTGAATACTGCCATTTTCGCTTCCTCCTTCCGTTTTTTGGCATGAAAAAAGGATGCTCCGTTTTCATCTGGAACATCCTTGATCAACTGATATTCTGTTTTGCTAAATCACTTCAAAGTATTTCAGCGCATCCATGATGGCCACTTCCTTTTCCGGCGGGCATTGTGGCTGGATGTAGTGCTCGTTCTGGGATACATTGTAGTTCGGTCGCATAGGAAGACCGCATTTGTGCTTAACCGGGGTGATGTAAAGCGTAGTCACCTTCATATCGTGGTTATCCAGACAGTATTGCTTGATTGCCCCATAAGTAGCTAAATTACGCATCTCCGGGCCTGTTGTGGCCAGCTCATCCACCGCAACTTCAACATCAATATATTTACTGTGCATTTTGGTAGGAAAGAGCGACAACCGTCTCCACATGTACCGTCCTAGGGAACATATCCATCAACCGCACACGTTTAACCTGATACCCCTCATTTTGGAACACCTCCAAATCTCTCGCCAATGAAGTAGGCTTGCAAGAGACATAAATGATTTCCGGTGCGCCAAATTCAATGATTTTGCCGATGGCCTTCGGGTGAATCCCATCTCTGGGTGGGTCCACAATAATCAAATCCGGTTTTTCTTCCAGCTCGTCCACTTTTTGCAGGACATCTCCTGCTATAAATTCGCAGTTTTCCAGTCTGTTTCGTACAGCATTTTCATTGGCTGCTGCCACAGCCTCCTCCACCAGTTCGATACCTAACACTTTCCGGGAGCCCCCCTCTGCCATAATCTGCCCAATGGTTCCCGTTCCGCAGTAAAGATCAAAAACCGTTTTATCTGACACGTCGCCGGCAAATTCCTTTACAATGGAATAGAGTTCCTCTGCTCCCTTGGAATTGGTCTGGAAAAAGGAATATACCGAAACCTTAAAATCCAAATCAAAGAGTTTTTCCATAAAATAATCCCGTCCGTAAAGTAAGTGCATTTCATCGCTGCGCACTACGTCCGCCACACCATCATTTACGGAATGGAGTATCCCGCAGATACTGCCTTTTAACGGCAAGGCCAACAGCATCTGCTGAAACTCCTCCAGCGAAAAAGGCACTTCCGATGTTGTCACTAAATTCACCAGAATTTCTCCTGTCGCCGCACCCTTTCGCACCACCAAATGCCGCAATGAGCCATCGTGGCGCAATTTATGATAAAAGGGCACCTGTCTTTCTTGGAAAAATGCCAATGTACCTTCCACAATCTGCAAATAATCCCCATCTACGATATTGCAGTCTTTGAGCGACACCACTTCATAATGGCTCATTCTCTTTCGCATACCCAATGCCAGGGGACCGTCCTTTTCCTCGTCTCCAAAAGAAAATTCACACTTATTTCGGTATCCCGTTTCGCAAGGTGCCGGAGTAATGCCTTCCCACTGCTCCACCAAAATGCCTGCCTGCTCCAGCAAACGCTTTACCTGCCGCTCTTTCAATTTTAATTCTGCCTCATGGTACATAGTTTGATAAGTGCAGCCGCCGCAAAGGGTATGGTGGGAGCACATTCCCGCAGAACGCTCCAAAGGAGAACGTTCCAACACCTCCTGCAAGCGTGCTTCAACACCGCTTCCTCTTTTTTTGAACACCTGTGCCCTTACCTTCTGCCCCGGTATGGCATTTTTTACAACGACCTTCTCCCCCTCATAAAACCCATAGGCCTTATTGGGGAAGTTTACGTCTTGTATTTCCAGAATAATTTCGTCTTTTTTCTTCATATTTGCCTCCAAAATATATGTGAATTTTGTTTGTATTCCGTATTGTTATGTGGTATAATATTTTCTGTCTATCATGTACCCAAACCATTTTTTGGTTTTCGTACATACCGAACAAATTTGAACAGGAGTGTATATAGGAATGTCTGAAAAATTAGAAGTCGGCAGTATTGTTGAAGGAAAGGTTGTCCGTGTGAAGCCCTTTGGTGCTATCGTTTCTTTAGGCACTGCCCAAGGACTGGTGCATATCTCTCAAATCGCCAACAGCTTTGTGCAGGACATCAACGATCATATCAAGGTGGATGATATCATAAAGGTCAAAATTCTTTCCATTGATGAACAAACCAATAAAATCGCCCTTTCCATTCGGGAAGCTCTCCCCAAAGAGGAGTGCCAGCCTAAGAGCGATAAACCCTCCTTTGGCAAATTCCGCAAGCAAAATTCTGAGCCGCGGTCCAACCCTGCCGAAGAATATTTCAGACCCCAATCCACTGTCAGTCCCTCCTCCGATTTCGAGGAAAAAATGAAGGAATGGATGAAACAATCCAACGAACGTCAGACCAGCCTGAACAAAAGAGCAAACAAACGCTCCTATTGAGTTTGACATACCATATAGAATATCATCTTACCACGAAACAGTCTTTGTGGCAATAAGTGTCGGAAAGGAGGCGGCATAGCATGGGCCTGCTTTTTATCGCCGGAATTTATTTTTTCGCCAGAGGCGTTTTTGCCCTCTTTGGGCAAACTACCTTCTACACCCAGCGTACACTGGAGCATATTGATCCCCATGATTTGCCCGCTTACCTAAAGGAAGCAGGCACCTGGCATATCGTCACCGGCGCCGTATTCGTGGGCAAGGCAATTTTGAACGTGCCCTTTCCCGACAGCCGCCCTATTTTAATTGGGTTTATTGCCTTGCTGTTTGTATGTGTGTTCTTTTTATCGAAGGTCAACGAAAAATATACGAAATAGTAAAATCCCCTTTCTGCGGCATGACCGCAAAAGGGGATTATTTTTATACCATGTTTTTATCCTAGTTCCTTTTTCTATGTAACAA
>JAFWWO010000028.1 GCA_017523325.1 Anaerotignum sp.
GTGGTAAGGCAACGGATTCTGATTCCGTCATTCGCAGGTTCGAATCCTGCTACCCTAGTTAAGAGAGTCTGTATAGGCTCTCTTTTTCTATTCTATATACGAAATCAGCGAATTGGAATTCGCTTGGTTGACAAAATAAGAAACTATGCTATAATTGATAAGTCCATGAAAAGTGGAGAATTCGCTTTTTATACGGATTGGAGCCTGCTCCCGACAGTTCGTTTGCGCCATCCTGTCGTAAAACAAAACCAGGGCATCCTTTTTATGTGCAAAAAAATATGCACAATAAGATAAACATTTTGGATGTAATTTAGGATGCGTCTGCTTTGGCAGGCGTATTTTTTTTGAGGTGAGAATGATGTATAGCTTAAAAACGACTGCCGCTTTCGATAGTGCCCATTTTCTTGGAGGGTACGATGGAAAGTGTGCCAATATCCACGGTCATCGCTGGGTGATTGAAGTGAAAATAAGCAGTGAAAGCCTGCAAAACAGCGGTGCAAAACGCGGCATGATTCTTGATTTTGGTGATTTGAAAAAAGAGGTCAGAGCCCTTGCGGAGCATTTTGACCATGCACTGATTTATGAGAACGGTTCTCTGAAGGCCAAAACCATTGAGGCACTGAAAGAGGAAGGATTTCGCTTGATTGCAGTGCCGTTTCGTCCCACTGCGGAGCATTTTGCAAAGCATTTTTTTGATATATTGCGGGAAAAAGCTTTGCCGATGCAAAGTGTAACGGTATATGAAACCCCGGAGAATTGTGCGTGTTACGAGGAGGGGAAGTAAATATGTATCCCGTGGTGGAAAAATTTATCAGTATAAATGGTGAGGGAACACGGGCAGGAGAATTGGCGGCATTTATCAGATTCAGAGGCTGTAACCTGAATTGCTCCTATTGCGATACACGTTGGGCAAATACACATGATGCCCCGGCGGAGTATTTCACGGCAGAGGCCTTGGCTCGGTGGGTAAAAGAAACGAATGTGACCAATGTCACCCTGACCGGCGGAGAGCCTCTTTTGCAGGAGGAAATCAAAGTGTTGATTGCCCTGCTGATTGAACAGGGGAATTCGGTGGAAATCGAGACCAATGGCAGTGTTTCGCTGGCTTCTTTTGCACAGATGGAAAGGCGGCCTGTTTTTACCATGGATTATAAATTGCCTGCCAGTGGCATGGAAGGCTTTATGTGTATGGAAAACTTCGGGCTGTTGAAAAAGCAGGATACGGTTAAGTTTGTTTCGGGCAGTATGCAGGATTTGGAGCGTGCAGCCAAAATAATAGAGCAATACGCTTTGCTGTCCCGTTGTCATGTGTATATCAGTCCGGTGTTTGGCAAACTAAATCCTGCGGATATTGTGGAATATATGATAGCACGGAACCTAAACGGCGTCAGATTACAGTTGCAGCTGCATAAATTTATCTGGGACCCCGATCAAAAGGGGGTATAGGAGGAACTATGGATAAGAAAGCAATAGAGCATCATGTTTTGGGTATTTTGCAGGCCATCGGAGAAAATCCCGATAGAGAGGGTCTGCGTGAAACACCCGCAAGGGTTGCGGCTATGCTGGAGGAGGTTCTTGCCGGCATCGCCTATACCAATCATGATATCGCGGAAATGTTCGGAAAAACCTTTGATATAGAGGATTGCGGGGATTCTGAAAATGTGGTTGTCATGAAAGATATTACGGTTTTCAGCTACTGCGAGCATCATCTTGCATTGATGTACGATATGAAGGTCAATGTGGCGTATATCCCTCGCGGACGGGTGCTGGGTTTGAGCAAAATCGCCCGTATTTGCGATATGGCAGCCAAGCGTCTGCAATTACAGGAGCGTTTGGGCCGGGATATTGCAGAAATCATTTCGGAGGCAGCAGGTACGCCTGATGTGGGGGTAATGATTAGCGGTTCTCATAGCTGTATGACGGCACGAGGGATCCGAAATGCCTCTGCAAAAACGGTTACGGCGACCTATATGGGGGAATTTAAGGACAATACGGAATTAAAAGACCTGATAAAATTTGACTGAAGGGGAGGAACTCATGAAAGCACTTGTACTATTTAGCGGCGGCGTAGACAGCACCACTTGTCTTGCCATGGTTGTGGAGAAATATGGGGCGGAGAACGTGCTTGCTCTTTCGGTGCGCTATGGTCAAAAGCATAGCCGTGAAATCGAGGCGGCAAGAAAGATTGCCGCATATTACGGTGTAAGGCTGAAGGAGCTGGATTTGGCGCTGATATTTGAGGATTCCAACTGTGCTCTTTTAGCCGGTTCGGAAGATGCAATCCCCAAGGAAAGCTATGCAAAGCAGCTGAAAAAAAACCAGGGCAGTCCTGTTTCGACCTATGTGCCTTTCAGAAACGGATTGTTTCTGTCCAGTGCAGCCGGCATTGCCCTTTCTAATGATTGTAGTGAGATTTATTATGGTGCCCATAGCGATGATGCCGCCGGGAATGCCTATCCCGATTGCAGCAGAGATTTTAACGAAGCCATAAACCGTGCTATTTATTTGGGGAGCGGGGAGCAGTTGCAGGTCATTGCGCCGTTTATCGGAATGAATAAAGGAGAAATTGTCAAGGAGGGGATTGCCCTGCAAGTACCCTATGAGTTGACGTGGAGCTGTTATGAGGGCGGTGAAAAGCCCTGTGGCGTCTGTGGTACCTGTCGGGATAGAATTGCCGCTTTTGCGGCCAATGGAATGAAAGATCCCATTATGGAAGGAGAATAAAAATGAGTGGAAGAACAGAAAAGGAAACGGGCGATATTACACTGCTGGGCAATCAGCATACGAAGTATGCGACAGATTATGCGCCGGAGGCATTGGAAACCTTCCCCAATAAGCACTTGGAAAACGACTATTTTGTAAAATTTAACTGCCCCGAATTTACGAGCCTTTGCCCCATCACGGGACAGCCGGATTTTGCGACGATTTATATTTCCTATATCCCTAATGAGGTGATGGTAGAGAGCAAATCTCTGAAGCTGTATCTTTTTAGTTTCCGTAACCATGGGGATTTTCATGAGGATTGTATGAATATCATCATGAAGGATTTGATTCGGCTGATGAACCCGAAATATATTGAGGTATGGGGGAAATTCCTGCCTCGAGGGGGCATTTCCATTGACCCCTATTGTAATTACGGTATGCCGGGCACAAAATGGGAACAGCTGGCATGGGATAGACTGGCACAGCATGATATGTATCCGGAGAGCGTCAATAATCGCTAAAGGTATCGTGCAAAAATGGCATAGCCATCCGCCGATTGAAATGAGAGAGTCTGAAAAGGCTCTCTTTTTTTTCAAAACTTATATAAATTGCTGTCAGATTTTTATTTTTATGAGAGAATAGAAGGATAGAAATAAGAAAGGGAGGAGTGGCATGGCCCATGAATGAAAAATGAAACACCATTCATTTTCAGAAAAATATCAAAAAACAAAGAATAGTAAAGCAATCCGCTGTTTTTTGCATGAAAATGGGATAAGTTATAAAAACACCTTTTCAAAAATAAGGAAAAGGTGGTATAATGTTCAGGTAAACCTGAGCCGTGCGGGAGGACGGTCATAAATGGACCGAATGCTTGCATACAGGTACATTTATGAGCGTCTTCCCATAGGGCGAAGCCCGTGACGAGCAACGGCGACGTTGCGAGTAGGCACGGCGAAGAGAAGGCAAAAGGAAACGAATGCTTGCATACAAGTACATTTATGACCGTCTTCCCATAGGGCGAAGCCCGTGACGCATCGCCCAAATCCCACAGATTTGCATGGCATCGAAAAATACAAATCAGAGTTTGGAATGTAATAGCCAAAGGTTTTAGAATAGGAGGCTGATGATATGGCAGCAAAATTAGAAAACGAATATGGCGTTATTAGCTTAGAGAGAGAAGTCATTGCCAGAATTGCCGGCTATGCGGCGATTGATTGCTATGGCATCGTTGGTATGGCGGCGAAGAACGTGAAGGACGGTTTGGTACAGCTGTTGAAGTTGGAAAGCCTGACAAAGGGAATCAAAATGCGGATTCATGAAAATAAGGTGAGCATTGATTTGCATATTATCGTGGAATACGGCACCAATATTTCCGCCATTGCAGACAATACCATCAGCACGGTAAAATATTCCGTTGAGGAATATACCGGGCTGGAAGTGGAAGATGTGAATATTTTCGTTGACGGCGTAAGGGTCGACAACTGAGCTTGAGGAGGAACAATCGGTGAGTATTACAACATTGAATGGCCTGCGCCTGAGCAGAATGATGATTGCGGGGGCCAATGAATTGACGCAGAATAAAGAGCTGGTAGATGCCATGAATGTATTCCCTGTACCCGATGGGGATACGGGTACGAATATGTCGCTGACGGTTTTGGCAGCAGCACGAGAGGCGGAGAAAAACGGTACCTTGCGGGTAGATGAAATTTCCAAGGTGGCGGCAAACGGCGCTTTGCGTGGTGCAAGGGGCAACTCCGGCGTTATCACCTCTCAGCTGTTCCGCGGATTTTCCAAAGGCTTGGAGGGTCTGGATGAGGTCGGCGTAAAGGAGCTGGCAGAAGCGGCAGAGCAGGGTGTCAAAACGGCGTATAAAGCTGTTATGAAGCCCAAAGAGGGTACCATTTTGACTGTGGCTCGAGGCTGTGCAGAAGCGGCAGCGAAGTTGGCGGAGGAAACCGATGATATCGAAGTGTTCCTGAAGGGCATTTTGGAGTATGGCCATCAAGTTTTACAAAAAACGCCGGATATGCTGCCTGTTTTGAAGCAGGCCGGTGTTGTGGATGCCGGCGGCAGAGGTCTGCTCTATATTCTGGAGGGTGCCTTAAAGCAGTTGGGCGGCGATGTTCCTGTCACATTGGCAGAGCCTCAGAAAACGGAGCCGTCAGACTTTGCTTTTCTGGCATCTGTGGAAAATGAAAGCATTACCTTCGGTTATTGCACGGAGTTTTTCATTAACGTAAACCAGCCTGATGATGCAACGGTACAGCAGTTAAAATCCTATCTGGGTACCATTGGGGATTCTATTGTCTGTGTCAGCGATGATGAGATTATTAAAATCCATGTGCATACAGACCATCCCGGTCTGGCATTGGAGAAGGCACTGTCCATCGGTAGTTTGAGCGGTTTGAAGATTGATAATATGCGGGAACAGCATACGAATAAAATCAACTTTGCAGGCAACGCACCGCAGGCAGCGCCTGTTGCAGAGGTGCCCAAAACGGAGCAGCCGAAAAAGGCAGTGGGCTTTGTATCCATTTCTGCCGGGGAAGGGCTGACGAAAATATTCAAAAATCTCGGTGTAGATGAAGTCATTGAGGGCGGACAGACCATGAACCCCAGTACGGAGGATATTTTGAACGCAGTCAATAAAATCAATGCTGAGCATATTTTTATACTGCCGAATAATAAAAATATCATTCTGGCGGCGGAGCAGGCGGCGGCACTTTGCGAGGAAAAGACCCTTCATGTGATACCGACCCGTTCTGTACCGGAGGGAATTAGTGCCATGTTCTGCTTTGAGGAGGACACAGCGCCGGAGGATATGGAAGAAGAAATGAAGGAAGCCATTCAGGCGGTAGATACGGCAACGGTAACTTTTGCCGTAAGAGATACGTCTTTTGGGGATAAGGAAATCAAAGAGGGCAATATTCTGGGTATGCTCAATGACGAGATTGCAGTCGTATCTGCCGATGTGCAGGAGGGCACGAAGGAATTGCTGAAATCCTCTGTGACGGAGGATAGTGAAGTCATCAGTATTTATTACGGCACTGATGTAACGGAGGAAGATGCGGCAGAGATAGCGGCATTTATCGAAGAAGAATATCCCGATTGTGAGGTAGAGGTACAAAGCGGCGGTCAGCCTTTGTATTACTATATTATCTCTGTGGAATAAAAGGAATTTTGAAAGGGCATCGGGCAACCGGTGCCTGTTTTTTACCGAGGGAGGAAGCCTATGGAATGGAATAGCCCTGTGGCGATGCTGAAAGGGGTTGGGGAACAGAGGGAAAAACGTCTGCAAAAGCTGGGGATTTTCACTGTGGAGGATTTGCTGACCCATTATCCCAGAGAATACAAAGACCGTAGTCAGATTATCAAAATATCGGAATTGATACCGGAGGAGGAGTGTACCTTTTTGGGGCAAATCAAGGAGGAAGGGGAGAATAGCCGCCGCGGCAGACTGACCTTCACCCGTCTAAAGGTGTATGATGAAACGGGGGCCGTAGGCATTCTGTGGTATAACCAACCCTACCTGAAAAATGCCTTGAAAATTGGAGAATGGTATTTGTTTACGGGAAAACTGCAAAAAAAATACGGCAGAAAAGAAGTCATCTCTCCCGAATGCGAACGGATTGGGGAGAACTTTGCCGGCGGGCGGATTATACCTGTGTATCCGTCGGTGGCAGGTCTGTCCCAGAAAATACTGCGAGGTTTGATGGAGGAGGCGTTGCAGCAAATGGGCCATGGCTTGCAGGAGAGTTTGCCCCTTTGGCTTAGGAAGAACTGCTGTCTGGCGGAACGGAATTTTGCCATTGAAAATATCCATTTCCCCAAAACGGAACAGGGCTTTTATGATGCCCGCCGCCGGTTGGTGTTTGAGGAATTGTTTTTGTTGCAACTGGCGTTATTTTCCCTCAAACAAACGCTGGAGGAAAGGGGAGAAGGTGCTATCCTTAAGAAGAAAAAAGCCTTGCAGGCAGGGGAGGATCTGCTCCCCTTTTCCCTGACCAATGCCCAGAAAAAAGTTTTGAAGGAAATCGAAAAGGACATGACCTCGGGAAAAATCATGAACCGCCTGATACAGGGGGATGTAGGCAGCGGAAAAACAGCAGTGGCGCTGATAGCGGCATATTGGACCATACAAAATGGCTATCAGGCGGCGATTATGGCGCCGACGGAGGTATTGGCTAGCCAGCATTACGAAACCTTTCGGGAGATATTTGCACCCATAGGCATAGAAGTTGTTTTGCTGACGGGCAGCCTGACGGCAAAGGCGCAGCGGGAGGCTTTGGAAAAGGTGGCCTCCGGCGAAGGGAAGATGATAATAGGCACCCATGCGGTCATTCGAAAGGGTGTGGAATTTCATAATTTGGGTTTGGCTGTTACCGATGAACAGCATCGTTTTGGTGTACGACAGAGGAGTCTGCTGGCGGAAAAGGGGGAAAACGTCCATACATTGGTCATGACGGCAACACCGATTCCCCGTACATTGGCCTTGATATTATATGGGGATTTGGATATTTCCATTATCGATGAATTGCCGCCGGAACGGCAAGAAATCGATACCTTGGCAGTCGATAGCCGCTATCATCAGCGGATTTATGCTTTTTTGCAGAAGCAGGTGAAAGGGGGCAGACAGGTTTACGTCATTTGTCCCATGATAGAGGAAAGCGAAAAGTTAGAAGTGCAGTCGGTATTGCTTTATACAGAGGAATTGCAAAAAGAATTGCCTGATTGCCGCGTAGCTTGTGTCCATGGAAAGCTGAAAGGGAAAGAAAAGCAGGACGTGATGGAGCGTTTTGCGGCAGGAGAGATTGACGTATTGGTTTCCACTACGGTCATTGAGGTAGGTATCAACGTGCCCAATGCCACAGTGATGCTGATTGAAAACGCAGAACGTTTCGGATTGGCGCAGTTGCACCAGCTTCGCGGGCGAGTTGGCAGAGGGAGCGAAAAATCCTATTGTATTTTGGTCAGCGACAGTAAAACGAAGGTGGCAAAGGCGAGGCTGAAAACCATGACGGAATCCGGGGACGGCTTTGTAATTTCGGAGAAGGACTTGAAGCTACGGGGACCGGGAGAATTTTTCGGCATACGCCAGCACGGTTTGCCGGAGTTAAAGATTGCGGACCTGACCCGAGATATGGCAATATTGAAAGAAGCACAAACGGCGGCAGAGGCACTGATGAAAAAGGACAAATGGCTGACGGCGAAGGAGCATGAATTGTTAAAGGAGCAAATTGACGGCTTTTTGGAAGGGAAACGGCTTGAAATGTGACGAAAATCATCATTTTGTGCCTTTTTCTGCCGAAAATTGACTTTGGGTATAGTTTTTTATTGTATTTTATTCTTTTTTTTGGTATACTAATTGCGTATGTAATTTATTCAGTGTTTTAGGTGGTGCGAGAATGCGTGTCATTGCGGGCAAGGCAAAGGGGCATAAGCTGGAAACCATAGAAGGTTTGGCGACCAGACCCACGACGGATCGAATCAAAGAAACTCTTTTTAATATCATAGCCTTTGATTTGCCGGAATGTCGATTTTTGGATTTATTTGCCGGCAGTGGCGCCATTGGGATAGAAGCCTTGAGCCGTGGCGCAAGTAAAGCTGTTTTTGTGGAACAGGCGCCGGAGTGTGTGCAGGTGATTTTATCAAACCTGCGGCATACGAAGCTGATGCAGAATGCTGAATTGTTGAGTGAGGATGTATTTGTCGCGCTGGATTCTTTGGCGAAGGACAAGTATTCCTTTGATATCATTTTTATGGATCCGCCCTATGCTGCGGGCTTGGCGGAGCCTGTACTGCAAAAAATCGCCGAAGCAGGCCTTTTGGCGAAAGATGGGTATTTGATTATGGAACGCTCATCTGAAATTCCGCTGTCCCTTTCCGGGAGATGGCAGGTTTTGCGGGAGAAAGTCTATAAAAAGACAATACTGACATTCCTGAGCCTGGAGGAAGAAATATCATGAAAAAAGCAATCTATGCGGGGAGCTTTGATCCGGTGACGTTGGGTCATCTGGATATTATCCGAAGAGCCGCCAAATTATTCGACTGTCTGGTT
Organism: Anaerotignum sp.; assembly: GCA_017523325.1. Taxonomy (GTDB): domain Bacteria; phylum Bacillota; class Clostridia; order Lachnospirales; family Anaerotignaceae; genus Anaerotignum_A. The sequence continues at coordinate 8,762 of JAFWWO010000028.1, forward strand.
GTGGCGGTGCTGGAAAACCCCAATAAAAAATCACTGTTTACAGTAGAAGAAAGAAAATGCCATCTGGAATTGGCGACAAAGGAATTGGAAAACGTTGAGGTAGCCTCTTTCCGTGGACTTTTGGCAGAATTTGCGAAAGAAATCGGAGCAACGGTAGCGGTCAGAGGGTTGCGAAACACCATGGATTTTACGACGGAATATCAGATGTATCTCATTAACCGCAAGCTGGGAAAAGAGATTGAAACTGTTTTTTTGGCGGCGGATGAAGAGCATCTGAGTCTAAGCTCTACCAATGTAAAGGAAGTTGCTGTTTTTGGCGGGAATATTGATTTTATGGTTCCTGCCGAGATTAAGCCGTTTATTATAGAAAAATATCAAAAGTGAGGGAGAAATATGGATTCTGTATTGCAGCTGTTAGATGAATTAGAAGATGTGTTGGATCATAGCCGTGGCGTGCCCTTCAGCAATAAGCTTTCGATTGATAAAGAGGAGATTTACGATATCATCAGCGAGATACGCATGAAGCTCCCCAATGAATTGAAGCAGTCGAAATGGGTCATTGAGGAGCGGAATAAAATCCTTATTGATGCCCAGCGGGAGGCAGATGAGATATTAAAGAATGCGGAAGACCGCATGGTTCGCATGATAGATGAAAATGAGGTAACGAAGAAGGCTTACGAGCAGGCGGCGGCCATCATTGATAATGCGAAGAAAACCTCCAAGGAAATGCGTCTTGGGGCAATGGAATATGCCGAAGGCGTGCTGACAGATGCGGAAAGCAAGCTGAAGGAATTGAAATCCGTGGTTTATAGCGAAAGCATAAAGACGGACGATTACTTTGGTCAGACATTGAATGTACTGGCTGAAAATATTCAGGAATTGCGTTTGGGCAAATAATTTTATCCTTTGCGGCAAAAAGCGTAGCAGACAGCTCCCCCGAAGAAAAATAAAGGGAGAGCAGGCAGGAAGGAAAAGGAAATAGCAGTTTCCGTGAGAAAGGAAAACACGGGAACTGCTTTTTGTGCTTTTTTTTCAAAAAACGGATAGAGCAAATAGAAAAAAAGGCTGCTGAAAAGGGCATTGCAGAGCTTCCCTTTGATGTAGCCTTTTTTTGATATGGGAATGGCGGAAAGCACACCTAACGTTTGTCCCAAAATAGAAATGCCGCCAAAAGCAACGAGGAAGGCGGTCAAAGCCAGACGCAGGGAAAGGGCATCCGGGGCAAGGCTTAAAAAATATGCGCCGTTGGTCATTTCCATCATACCGCTGCAAAGGCCCTGTAATGATTCCGGCGAAAGTGGGAGGAAGAATAAGATTGCGGAGAAAAATCGAAAAAC
>JAFWWO010000004.1 GCA_017523325.1 Anaerotignum sp.
ACAAATCTTGCCCTGATACAGATCGGCCTTGGCGCTGTAATCCTCGATGGCCTGCTTGAAGGCCCTGAAAGAATGTACCGTCTGCCGGAACAGCTTCACCACCGGAATGCCTCGAACATACTCGGTCGCCGCTTTATTCAGATTATCCTGCGCCGCCTGATACTCCGCCATAATCCCGGCGTTTTTTCCGCCCATCATGCTGAACATGGCGATGACAGAAATAACAGCAGCCAGCATACAGGCAAGACCCATGCGCCAGTCGAATACGAACAGGAAAACCAGCATGGCGACAAACATAACAACTGTGCCGGTGATGTCGGCCAGGTTATGGGCGAGCAGGGTTTCCGTTTCTGCCGCCGCACCGTCAATGCGATTTCTCAAAAGACCGGAGGCATGGCTGTCGAAGAAGCCCAAAGGCGTTTTCATCAGGTGCGCAACCGCTTGCTTTCGGATATTGGAGGCCGTGCGAAAGGCCGCTAAATGGGTACACATGAGCCCGGCAAAATACAGAACGATACCTCCCACAGCGAAGCCGAAGGCCGCCCAGCCATAGCTTGCGATATTCGCCGCCGCACCCCAATCCGGAGCCGCTGCGATCAAATCCCGCACCACCAGCCAGATGCAGACATAGGGCGCCATACCCATCAGCATGGCAAGCCCCGAAAAAATACAGCCAAGGATGGTCAGAGCCTTGTAGCCGCCCGCATAGTCCAAAAGCTGAGATACTGTGCCCTTTTGTTTCTTCTTTTGTTGTTCAGACATAAAACCCACTTCCTTTCCGTCTAAAGACATCATATTACCGACTTTGGTTATCCGCGACTAACTTTAGAGCAAAAAACATCATAAAAACTGCAAGATTTCCTCCCAACCGACATTGAAAAAAGTCGTCAACTCTTCGATATATGCTCATGTGATGAAAACCGTGGCTGACTGCTCCGGCACGCTTTTTACTTTTTTCGGTAGAAAAAGTCACATTTCTCATCTCCCCTGCTGAGCGTTCCCTTCCGAATAAAATCAAGATGATCCATTCCCCCGCCTAATGTGTCATCAAAGCGGCAGAGTACCGGCCCTATCTCCGGCGTGCCATATTTGGCGTACAAACGACAGTAGGGACACTCGGTCACGTCAAAGCCGAAGCCGTTTTTCCCGTAGTCCACAGGGTTTACCTGAAAACCGTGACCGTTGGCCAGGGTCATCGCCTTCGGCATCACCAGCCGAGCAAGGGTGAAGGAGCCGGGCAACTTCATCAACCGCCGCATGATACGGTTCATTTTTTTGCCCGCCGCCGTGAGGTATTCGTCAATTTGGTCAAGCAGTTCTTCTGACCTTTCCCCTTCCTCCTTTCGGACAAGGTATATGGCAAGCGACGTATACAGGTCTCCCATAAGCCAGTGCATCATGAAGTATCCCGGTCCGGTGAGGGGCGAGAGACGGTAGGACGGATTTTCCTTGATGAACCCGGCCACCATTTGCCGAATGTTCCTCCGAGTATCGGCAGGAAAGGAACGGTACCACTCATAAAAGTCACTGTGGCGGATCATATCCTCCGGAATGTAGCGAAAACCCATGGCTCGTCAGTCCTTCCGAAAGTCAATTACATCCAGCTGAGACAGACCCTTTTTGTCCGCATAGGGCGCCATCAGCCGGTAAATGATGCCAAAGCGCTTGTCGGGCTTGATGTAGCCGGTGGACATCCATTTCCACTGAACACGGGCAAATCTGTCACTCCAAGAGGAAAGTTCCTTCTCCGGGTCTTCCAGATAAAAATTGGTGCTGACGTCGATGCCGGAGGACTTCACGGCCTTCAGGTCCATTTCCATTCCTTTTTTGTTCTGGCCGTCAAAGGCAAGGCGTGCTCCGGGAAAACGCTCCGCCATGGCTCGAAACAGTTTCTTCACATCATCCTTTTTGAAATAGAGAAACACGCCGGAAGCGATAAAGACCGCACCATCTTCCTTTCGGAAATCAATCTTATCAAACCATCCCTGATCGTTCAGGTCTGAGCCGATGTTCTTCTCCCGCTCTGTGGAGGGCATGAGCTGCTCTCGGATCTCGATGACATTTGGAAAATCCACGTTGGCAAAACGGCACTTGCCGTTATCCGCCTGATGTCCTGCGGTATCCAGCCCGCACCCGAGATTGACCACAAGTGCCATTGGATGATCCTTCAGATACTCCTTCACCTCGCACACAAGGGCATACTGCCTTGTAGCGGCAGCCAGAGCCGCAATCTTCATTTTGATGCCGCCTTCCCGAGCCTGCATGGTAGAGAAGTCGTAGTCCAGCCGTTCCATGATCTTCTGACAATCCGTATCGCAGAACAGATCCGGATAGTTTTTCACCGCCCAGGCCTTGCCGTAGAGAGGCATCACCAGCGTTTCCTGTACCGTATTTTTTTCTATTCTGATTTTTTCGCTCATACTTTTGTTCCTCCTAATTATTTTTCATCTTCATCAGTGCCAACCATGCCGCCTTGTCAAGATATGATTTAACCATATTGCAGAGTCATGGTATGCACCAAAATGGTTTTTTCAAGGGGTGATTTGAAAATTTGCCCATCTAACTCATTCTGCAAACTGCTGCCGGGTTCCCACGTTACTTCTTTGGCTCCATCAACCGGTATGAAAGAGGCAAAAGGCGCTGCTACATATTGCAGTGTTTCAATTTTTTGCAATTCAGAAAAAACAGTAACGCAATCCGCAGGGAAAATCGAGGTTTTCTTTACGGTGACTCTAATCCTCATAATTCCGGATTTCTCCTATACAGATTCCGATATGCCATCGGCGTCAATCCCGTATGCCGACGGAACATCTCCGAAAGGCTGCTCAGCCGTTTATACCCGATGAGCTCTGCAATCTGCACCACCGGCAGTTCCGTGTCCCGCAGCAGCCGTTCCGCCTGCGTCATCCGCCTGGCCACGATATACTGCTGTATCGTGGTGTGATAGACGCTCTTAAAGGCGTATTTCAGCTTAGCCGGGCTCATGCAGGCCATCTGTGCCAGAAAGATTGCACTGATATTTTCCTGATAATGGTCGTCAATATATGCCGCCACTGAAATCAGCGCTTCCAGATCCGCCTTGGATATTTTATGTCCTTTTATCGTTTGCTCTGTGCCGATCCGCTTGGCTCGCTCCAGCACCAACGACAGAATTTCTTCCACTTTCCCCTCGTAAAAGAGCTTTGCCGACATACCGTCGCCGGTGTAGCCCTTAATCTGATTGAAAACGCCAACCAGCTCCGGGAAGTTCCGCTGCCCGTCCGCAAGACGGAGTGCAGCTTCCGGGTTTTCATATGCCTCGCCGTATTTCTCGCAGAGATAGGTTCTGTAATACTCCGGCGTCATGGTCACGCTGACGCTGTCCACGGGAACATTTTTATGCAAAATCATCCGATATTCGCTTTTTCTGCCCATGTAGGACTGTATCGCACCGGGCACAAGGCGGCGATATGGCGTCAGAATCTCGCCGGAAACAGAGTAAAAGTAACCGACACAAATGTAGTTTGGCTGGTCAAAGACACAAAGCGTATCCTCATAGTGCGTCTGGTTCATGATGGTGATCGTCACATAGGGGCTGACATGATAAACCCAGGCATAGCCCTCGCCTTTTTCCGGAAGCATACGAAAGCACGCCCCGACCGGGGACAGCCCCGGTATGGATTCGCCGGAAACCACGCCACGGCTTTCAAAAATAGCATCATACATCTTATCAAGCGTTTGCTTCACGATTTGGATTTCCCCTTTCCGCTAATCCTTTTTTGCCATCAGCTAAATTCAGCCCAAAACCGTTGCATAAGAGGAGCAGAAAATATAAACTGAATTTATTAGTTAGTTATAGCTAACTTATTATATCATAAGCAACTGCGATTTACAAGAGAAACGGAAGGAGTGATTTTGTTGATTCATGCAGATTATCTTTCGGCCATACAAAGGCGTTGCTCCAGACGAAAATACACCGCATCTCCGATCGAGGAGGAAAAAGCGGAGGCACTGCACAAAAGCTCTGCGTCCTACAACGAAACGTCCGGACTAAATATGAAGCTGATTCTCGGGACCGGCGGTGAGTTATTCGACGGTTTCAAGCGTAGCTATGGCCTTTTTGTGGGGGTCAAGAACTATATCGCCTTGATTGGGAGAGCGGACGACCCCGACCGGATGGAAAAAGAGGGCTATTACGGGGAGAAGCTTGTGCTGGAGGCGACGCACATGGGGCTTTCTACCTGCTGGGTCGGAACGAGCTATGACAAGGGTGCCTGCGACAAACTGCTTGCTCCCGGCGAAACCTTGGATCTCGTCGTCGCCATCGGTTACACAGAGGAAAAGCACTCTCTCAAGGAGCGCTTCATGGAAAACAATATGCGAAAAGGCGGCAAGGACAGAGATAGTCTCTGTGAGATCGCGGGAGAAGCACCGAACTGGTTTCTGCACGGGATAGACGCCGTAGCAAAGTCGCCGTCCGCTCGGAATCTCATGCCCTTTGTGTTTCGCTGGCAGGATGGAAAGGTCAGCGCCCACACGACACAGCAGGCAGAGCGGGTCATGGTGGATCTGGGCATCGCCAAGCTGCATTTTGAAATCGGAGCCGGCGGCGGTCGCTGGGACTGGGGCGACGGCGCTGAGTTCCATAGAGAATAAAGGAGGAAAAACAATGTTTACCAACACAAGTATCTATGAACAGCTTACGGCACTTCCGTATCTGCCCGCCTATAAGCGGCTGATTGAGGGAGCCATCGAGCTTGATGTATTTTCACAATTGGAGGAGCCAATCACCGCTGCCGAACTGGCACAGCGCTTGGGCTGGCATGAAGGCAACACGCTGTATCTTCTGCAGGGGCTTCACAGCATCGGTTATGTGGGAAGAACCGGCAATACCTTTCAAAACACGCCGGACGCATCAAAATATCTGGTAAAGGGCAAGTCGGCGTATATAGGGAGTGTTCTCCTTTTCTTCGGCTCCAATCAGGGCATGGCTTTAGAAAATCTTACCGAACAGGTCAAAAACGGGCCGAAACCCATGGAGCAGACCGAACAGTCCCTGGATTTTGCCGCTTATGGTGCCATGATGCGCGAGGCACAATCCGGTATTCGCCAACAGGAACTGGTGGAAATCGCGCGCACACTCCCGGAGAACAGTCAGATTAAGCACATACTGGACCTGGGTTGCGGGGCAGGGATGCTGGGAATCGCTATCGTCAATGACGTACCCGGCCGCACCGGGGTACTCTTCGACCAAACGCCCATGAAGCCGCTGATGGAGGAAACTATCTCCCTGTACCGCATGCAGGACAAGCTCTCCATCATTACCGGGGATTTTACGAAGGACGACATCGGCACGGGTTATGACTTGATCCTCTGCTCCTCCATCATGCTCTTTGCCATCATGGGCGGTTCCGCCTTTTTTGCAAAGCTCCGAAATGCGCTGAATCCCGGCGGTGTGGTTCTCTGCCTGAACGAGGGACTCGAGCCGGATCGTTCCGGCCCTTGGGACATGGCGCTGGGGTACCTGACGTACAATATGCAGGGCATGCCCATGGGCGTCATCAAAGGGCAGGTGGCGGAGAACGCCAAGGCAGGCGGATTCAAAAGCATCGAAAACCGCACGCTGCTCCTGTCTACCGGCACGCACGATATCAACATCCTGAGGAAATAAAGGTCTATGGGCAATATATGGGAAGGTTTGCAAAAAAACATCCGCAAACCTTGCCCCCGTCGGCGGGCAATCGCCATATCTTTCGGCGGCATTCGGCGGCAAAGCCCCGGGAACCCGTCGGTCGCAGGTTCTCATTAACACAAAAAAGCACGCCACTTCATGGCGTGCTTTCCCTTCTCCCATATGGCGCAAAAGGTTGGTAGCGACGGCGAACCGTCGTGAGGACGCTTGCAACCGAGCAGGTGCGCCTAGCGTGGCCTTTTGCGCAGAGGAGGAGCGACGGCGTGAGGGAGGAACGGCTTTTTTCTAAAGCCGTTTCGAGGGATACAGAGTCCGCGACGACGAGAGACTGGATTCGAACCTGCCTTGCCCACCTCGAAATATGGTCGCAGTCTGTCCTTCTCTTCGTTCTGTCCGTCTGCTCCCTATTTCTCGCCTTCGCCGCCTCTCTCCTCCCGCCCCCGGCGGCATTCGGCGGCAAAGCCCCGGGTTATCACTTCGTGCCTGTTGCAACTACGCTTTTTTGTCCGTTCGGCGGTGCTCTCTTCAAAAAAGCTAGTTGCTGCCACTCCCTCACCTCGCTCCTCCCGCCACCGGCGGCGCTCGGTTCGCTCCCCCAACGAGCCACGCTCGTCGGTCTCATAACCCGAAACTAATACATTCTCTTCCTTCTTCAACGCAAAAAAGCACACCACTTCATGGCGTGCTTTTTCGTTGAATAGCGGAGACAGGATTCGAACCTGCGACCTCCGGGTTATGAGCCCGACGAGCTACCGGACTGCTCTACTCCGCGGCAATATAAAATGGGCGGAGAAGGATTCGAACCTTCGAAGCTATCGCAACAGATTTACAGTCTGCCCCCTTTGGCCGCTCGGGAATCCACCCATATATAACAAAATCATTTTTCGGTGATGCACTTCTCTATCTGATAGACAGAAAAAAGCCGATGATCGGACTCGAACCGATAACCTGCTGATTACAAGTCAGCTGCTCTGCCAATTGAGCCACATCGGCGTATACCAAAAAGGTACGAAAGTAATTATACCAACGATAGGGGGTATCGTCAAGCTATTTTTCCCCCAAACTACGGAAAAAATTCAAAAAACCGACGTAATGGAGCGCAGAATATCGAATAAGTAGGCCTCCATAAAGCGCAATACCACAATCAGCGACGCCAGATAACACCCCAGCTCAATGGGTTTTTGCATGAAATGGTTCTGCCTTTTTGCCGCCATCGCCTCCAGCACGGACTGTACGCATAATATCAAAAACAACTGCCCCGCCAGTGTCAAAAACCCCTGCATACCTGCCACTCCTTCGTCCTTCCTCCCTTTATACTATGAAAAAAACCCTTTTCAAATACAATTTTTCGGTACATAATAGAGGTAATCATATTTTTGCAAAAAAGGAGGTCTTGCTATGAAACAAAGGCTATCTCGCTATATATTTCGCTTTTTTGCCGCCTGCACCGCAGTTTTGGTCGGGCTGGCAGGGTACCAAAAAATATGCCTCGCCAAAGCCCAAAAGAAAAAAGACAGCACCCATTTTCAGGAATACTTCTCCACCCCTTGGGGGAAAATTGCCTACCGCAGCGGCGGTCACGGGCGGCCTTTGTTGCTCATCCACAGCATGATGTGCGGGGCCTCCTGTCGGGAGTGGGATCAGGTGTTTGATGCACTGGCGGCGGAGTATCATGTGTACGCCATAGACCTGCCGGGCTTTGGCAATTCCTTCCGCCCCGAAAAGCCATGGACGGCTTATCAATACGCCCTTGTGCTCCATGATTTTATCGAACGGCATATACAGCGGTCTGTCTGCATTTGCGGTGCCAACGGCGGCGGGGATTTGGCACTGGTATTATCCAAGCTGTATCCCGAGGATATTCGGCGTATGGTGCTGATCTCCCCCGAGGGCATCGGCAAAGGCTTTGCCACTGAGGCGGATACAAAACCCCTTCCCCTGCTTCTCTCCCCCGTGGCAGGCACCCAGAAATTCCTGCTGGGAACCACAAAGGGCAGTATGAAAGCTATGCTGGAACGGGCATTTTACGCAAAGGAGCGGATTTCTGCGGATTTGGTGCGGCAATACGCCGATGCCGCCCGTTACGGCGCCCACGCCCAAGCCACCTATGCCGGTATCACAACCCGATTCTGGGCGGCAGATACAAAAACGGCATTTTCGTCCCTTGCCGTACCTTTCTTATTGATTTGGGGTGAAGAAAACAAAGAAAATCCTGTTTTTTATTTCCATCAGGCGGAAAAAATGACGAATCACGGGGATTTTGCCCTCTTTGAACAGACCGGCGCCCTGCCCCATATGGAAAACAGCAGGGCATTTTGCACCAATCTACAACAATTTTTGAAATAAGGAGAACAATGATGAAATGGAATGAAAGACCGGAACTTTCCCAGAAGGATATGGAGCAATGGTTTCAGAGCATCACCGGCCCGGAAGCCGCCTTACAGCATCACGGGGTGATACCGAAAATGAAGCCCCGTTTTATTGCCTGCGATTTTGAACGGGGGACTGCCGAAATGGCATACGAAGTGCTTTCGTGGGAGCTGAACCCCCAGGATATGATACACGGCGGCATCACCTCTACGGCGTTGGATACCTCCTTGGGTATGCTGACCCATTATTATACAAAGCCCCATGTGCTGACTACCGTAACCATGTCCGTCACTTTTTTGAAACCCATTTTGCTGGGGGATACCTTCCATATCCACAGCAGGCTGGAATCCTTGGGGCGGACGTTATCCACCGTAACGGGGGAGGTACGTCTGGAGCGGGACAATATTTTGGCGGCAACCTGCACGGCTACATATAAAATCATGCACCAAAAGCAGAAAAATCCTCTGGTTTGATAGAAAGGAACAGCATTTATGATATATTTGACAGATGATATTTCCTCTCAGGAAAATATGGCAGGCTGGCTTTCCCAGCTGGACGACCCCCATTTCCCCATCGCCAACGAAGGGGTACTGGCGTTATTGAAACCCCGCTTTGTTTCCTGCAATTTTGCAGAAAAAACCGCCTGCTTCGCCTTTGATGTGCAGGAATGGGAGCTGAACCCCGAGGGCGGGCTCCATGGCGGGATTATCGTCACGGGCTTTGATGTATCCTTTGGGCTGTTATGCCATTATTTCGCAAAACAACACATGGTTTCCACCGTCAATATCACCACCACATTCCTAAAGCCCATTCGCCCCGATGATACGGTGCAGTATCATGTGAAAATCACCTCTCTGGGGCGAACGCTGGTGAGCATGACGGCAGAGGCACGGCTGGTGCGGGAAAATATCCTTGCCGCCACGGCCACCGCCACGTTTATGATACTGGATAAAGTATTCGACACACCTGTATAACGACCCCACAAAAAAAGGAGAATGCATATGAAAAAATACATACATCTTACATGGATACTGACCCTTGCCCTGCTTTTGGGCGGCTGCAACACCGATACGTCAATGCCCGAAGAAAACGCAACAAAAACCGCCACAGAGGAAACCGTACCCCTGCCTTGGGAATTGGCGGAAGAACAGGATTTTTCCGCTGTGGAAGGATTTTGGCGGGAGGAGGGTTATGCCACTGTCTATGACATTACCATTTACCCCAACGGCGGCTTCCTTTTGCATGAAAACGAAGAACAATTTGACGGATACCTGGTCTATACGGAGGAGGACGGCGACGGTTTATGGGAAACAGGCCCACGCTATGAAATGTATCTGGAAAATAACGAGCAGTTATACGGCGATGCTTATCTGGCTTTGGACGAAAACCACCCCGGCAAGTTATCTTACTGCGTGGGCGGCGGTGCAGTCCTTTTCACACGGGATTTACCCGTTATGGCAAATTGGCCGGCGGATACCTATTTATCCGCTTATGACGGATTTATTGCCGATGCGTCAGATGCGGCAACACAGGTGGTATTTTCTGCGGCAAAGGAATTAAAAGATTTTCAGGTGCTTGCCCTTTCGCCGCAGGAAACCGACGGGGAAATTACATTTTCCACAGTGGTGCTTTATACGCAGGATTCCCTGACGCCCCAACGCCCTCTTGTTGTAAACATGGCATTTTTCGGCACAATGCCCAACAACGGCATTTCCTTTGTGGATACGAACGGCCAAACAAAACGGTTCACGGTAAATATCAGCGGGAAGGACGGCTCCCTTGAATTGCAAGCGTTTTAAGAAATGAAATCATTTCTCCGTAGATAGCGGCGGGCTGTTTACAAATGTCGCCCATAGGGCGAAGCCCGTGATGAGCAGGCGAAGCCTGCGAATTCGCACGGCGATTGCAAAAAACCATCGAAACGGCAGTTTAGATGGTATCATACAGTCAAACAGAATATGAGGAACAAAAAAGAGGGTAGATGTGTGTTATCTACCCTCAACAATGAGGTCAATTATCTTTGAGATAATCAAGATAATCTTCCTCTGTTGCAAACAGCATATATTTGCCTGCAACGAAACCTTTATAGCCATAAGGTACATGGTAGCCATAAACAACCAATTTTTCCCTCATTTCTGTTTCACAGCCTATTGTCATGATAGGCTGTTTTTTATTGGGGCAAAAACTGCCGCCAAAACCCCGGTACGCCCCGTAACAGAAAAGCGAAACGGCAGAGCAAACGCTCCGCCGTTTTTTCATTTCCCCTCCATGCCCTTACCGGGCACATAGACCAAAAGCTCCGCCACGCTGCAATCCAATGCGTAGCAAATCCTTGCCAGAATATCCAAATCCATTTTCTCCACATTTCCCTGATACCACTTGCTGACCACCTCAAACCGTGCGTCAATCAGTTTTGCCAGCTGGTTGCGGGTGATGCCCCGCTCCTCCATCAGCTCCTTCAGCCGTAATGCAACGGTGCCATAATCCGCCCGAATCAGAACCGGTCTTTCCTGCATAACATTCCTCCTGTTCGTTTTACGGTGTTGTTTGTTCCATTATACACCGTTACGGTACAGGCATCAACAGGGAATATAGGATTTATGCCGTTTGCTCCGGTGCTTTGCGGATACGGATGACAATTTCACAGCTCTCCTCGTCCTGCCTGTCCTCATAGGCCACCTCCATGCCGGAGCGGCGAATGACCTCTACCGATTGCTTGATGGTATTGGTATAGATACGGAAATCGGCGGAGCGGACATAGCGTTTCTCCTTTTGCTCGATTTTCTCTGCGGGACGGCTATGGATTTGGTTCAGGAGGACTTCCACTGCCGCCTCCGTCTGCTTGACATTCAGCTCCTGCTGTATCATTTGTTCTAAAATCAGCAGGCGGCTTTTTTCATCGGGCAGCTTCAAAAGGGCACGGGCATGACGCTCCGTGAAATGATTCGCCATCAGCATACGCTTCACCCGCTCCTCCAGCTTCAAGATACGCAGCTTATTGGCGATGGACGATTGGCTCTTGGAGAGCTTAAACGCCAGCTTCTCTTGGGTCAAGCCATAGTCCTCCATCATATTGCGGTAGCCCTCCGCCTCCTCCAGAAAGCTGAGGTTCTGCCGCTGGATATTCTCCAGAAACGCAAGCACGGCACTATCGCCATCGGTGATTTGCAGTAAAATAGCGGGTATGGTTTCTAAGCCTGCCATCTCCGACGCACGCAGCCGCCGCTCCCCTGCCACCAGCTCATAATAACCATTGCTCATTTTTCGCACCGTAACGGGCTGTAATACGCCGTAGGCGGCAATGCTGGCGGATAGCTCCTCCAATGCCGCCAAGTTATAGTATTTCCTTGGTTGATAGGGGTTCGGTCGGATTTTATCAATGGGCAGTTGATAGATAACCTTCTCCTTTTTGATGCGTTTTTCGGGGAATTTCAAAACTTCCATCATTTGCTCCCTCCTTTTTGGGTTTTGAACAATAATTTGCGGTCTTTGGCAAATGTTCTGTGTTTTTCTTCATTTTATCACGGGTTTTTTCCCCATTGGCAAAAACAGTGCAACAAAAAAAACAGCCCCTCGACAAAAAAACAGGCTGTTTCGGGCAATATCCGTCGAATACGGAAAAACATTGCAGAACCTCAGCCACCTTCCTTGCAACAAGCTTCATGTGGACAGTTAAATGGTCCGTGTAGCCCGATTCCTCTAAAATCTCTCCGCCTTTTTCGTAATACTCCAATATTTCGGCATTATGTTCTATATCCTTGTATTTCACGGTTTACACCCGTTCATTTCAATCTGAATGCTTTTCAAAAATTTAATTTATGGTATCATATCCGGTTGAGCTGCACCCCGTTTGTTAGGCAGTATGGTATACTACCAATGAATGGGGTGCAGTTCACTATCGTGATTCCTTATTTTTCGCTTTCTTTCCTATACCTTTTAGGAGCAAGCCCATCACAAAACTTTCTGCCCGTTCACCCTCAAGGAAAACTGTGCGTCAAAAATCCTTGCGGCACGGGAGCACATCGTCATACGCCCCAGGAAAATCTCGAAGTATTCGTACATGGTGCAAATATTCTCATCAATGGTTAGATTGAGAATAATCTGCCTTTTTTCCAAATCGTACTCCAGCTTTGTTTCCGTAACGGCATAATTCACACGGTCATGTATATCAAAATATATAGGGTCCTTTGTTCTCACACGGTTTCGTCGCACATCCGTCTTATCTGCGATAATTACAGCCGCCGTAATGGGATCCGCCGCCACACCCGTTGACTCGTCATGGTTTGCGATTGAGGACACAACCTGAATGCGGTCCTTTAGGGGCATATTCATTTCCTTCAGTATCTCATTTGTCAAAAGAGCCCCGTATTCCGCATGATGATTGCGGTTTATGGCATTGCCGATGTCGTGCATAAAGCCGGCAATTTTCGCCAATTCTGCTTCCCTTTCGCCGTAGCCGAAGGCTTGCAGAACCTCAGCCGCCTTCCTTGCCACAAGCTTCGTATGGACAGTTGAATGGTCTGTGTAGCCCAGTTCCTCTAAAATCTCTCCGCCTTTTTCATAATACTCTAATATTTCGGCATTATGTTCTATATCCTTGTATTTCACGGTTTACACCCTTTCATTTCAACCTGAATGCTTTCCAAAAACTTAATTTATGGTATCATATCCTGTCTGTTTTTTCAATATAGCAACGCCGCTTACTCGGTTAAACCAAATCAACATTTTAGAATAGCCGAGTTATAACAAAAAAAAGGAATACAGAGAATATTTTCATATCCCTCCATATTCCGCTCCAAAAACTTGCAAAGGGGGTCATTTGCGGGGGCAAGGCAGCCCTCACAACGGCTTTTTGCTGATTTTCCCCGCTTTTCTGGGGTACTGTGCCGGTGTAGGTGCAATTTTTTCAATCAGCACCAGCTTATGGGATAACTCCGTAAAGGGTATGGCAACGTCCTGTATCCCGATGAGCCGTCCGCCCAATTTCTCCAATGCGGTTTTCGCCTGCTCTGCCTCCGCCCATGCATCAGGCCCTTTTAACGCCGCTAATTGCCCCCCTACCTTCACAAAGGGCAGGCAATACTCCGCCAAAACCGCTAAGTTTGCCACGGCTCTGGATACGCAAAGGTCATATCTTTCCCGATAGAAGGGATTTTGGCCGCCGTCCTCCGCACGGCTATGGACGCAGGCAACGCCTTCCAGACCCAAAACATCTATGACCTCCTCCAGAAATCCGATACGTTTTTGCAGGGAATCCAATAACGTCATTTGTACCTCGGGCTTTGCAATTTTCACCGGAAGCCCCGGAAATCCTGCCCCCGTTCCCACATCTATGACCTCCATGCCCGGCTTCCATTCCAGTGCCGGCAATAGCCCCAAACAATCGGCAAAATGCTTCAAAACCACCTCCCGCCTATCCGTAATGGCGGTCAGGTTCATTTTCTCGTTCCACTCCAGCAACAGGGATAAATATGCCATAAACTGCTCTATCTGTTCTTCGGAAAGGGCAATCCCCATTTTCTCAGAGCAATCCCGCAATAAAATCCCCTCTGCCGTATCCCATTTTTTCTCGCCCATGGCTCTTTACTCCCCGCCTTCTTTCTCGATACAAAATATCTTCCATTTGCCATAGCTATCCGGCTCCGCCACCATACGGAAGGAAAGCACCGCTCCCTCCCGATTGCTCCGCGCAACGGTCACCGTCCGCATATCCCTGCCGTTTTCTTCCGCAAAACACTGATAGCCCTGTAAATCCTGCAAAAGCCCCTCTACCTCGCTATAATCCACGGCAGGCGCCACTTTGTCGGAAAAATACCCCATGGCCTCCTCCCGTTTGCCCTTTTCCACCGCCTGCAAAAAGGACCGCAGGGTTCCCTTCCAATTCATCAGGGAAACATAGGGCGGTTTACTGCAATTGAAACAGGCGTCCTCCAAAGGCTTGGGCGGGCGATACACATACAGCCGCCGCTGACCGATGGGTACTGTGCCTTCCGTTTTTTCCTTCTTATGCCATGGCAGAAAAAAACCTGTCATTGATACTCACTTCCTATTTTCTGTTCTCTTGCGCTGCTCCAGATAAATGAGCAATACGGAAATATCCGCCGGAGAAACCCCCGTAATTCGGGACGCCTGCCCCAAAGAACGAGGACGCACCATATTCAGCTTCTGCCCTGCCTCAAGGCGCAGACCCTGTATGCTTTCATAATCCAAATCTTCCGGCAGCAGGCGGTTTTCCAGCTTTTTGAACTGCTCCACCTGCTTCATCTGCCGGCTGATATAGCCCTCATATTTTATCTGAATATTCACCTGCTGGCGTACCTCCGGCGGCAAATCGGGTCGTTCCCCGTCAATCTCCGCCAATTTATCATAATCCAGCTGGGGCCGCTTCACCAAATCCGACAGCCGCACGCCGTTTTTCACAGCCGTTGTGCCGTAACGCTCCAATAAGGCCGATAATTCCGCCGTAGGGCCCATGGTCACCGATTGCACCCGCCGTATCTCCTCCGCAATCAGCCGCTCCTTTTCCCGCAACGCCTGATACCGCTGTTCCGAAATCAGCCCGATTTCATAGCCGATGGGTGTCAGCCGCCGGTCTGCATTATCCTGCCGCAATAACAGGCGGAACTCTGCACGGCTGGTCATCATACGGTAGGGCTCCTTGCTGCCTTTATTCACCAAATCATCAATCAATACGCCGATATATCCATCGGAACGCTGTAATATGACAGGGTCTTTGCCCTGTATGTAGCGAACGGCGTTGATGCCCCCCATGATGCCTTGGGCCGCTGCTTCCTCATAGCCGGAACTGCCGTTAAACTGCCCCGCACTGAACAGCCCATGGAACCCTTTGAACTCCAGCGACAGCTTCAGCTGGGTAGCGTCGATACAATCGTACTCAATGGCATAGGCAAAGCGGGTAATTTCACAATGCTCCAGACCGGGAATGGTACGGTACATGGCAATCTGCACGTCCTCCGGCAAAGAGGAGGACATTCCCTGAATATACATTTCCTCCGTATTCTCCCCCTCCGGCTCTACAAAAAGCTGATGGCGTTCCTTATCGGCAAAACGCACCACCTTATCCTCAATGGAGGGGCAATAACGAGGGCCTGTCCCCTCAATCAGCCCGCCGAACAGCGGCGAGCGATGCAGATTTTCCCGAATGACCTGATGGGTCTTTTCATTGGTATAGGTCAGCCAGCAAAGGGCTTGGGGACGGGCAATCTCCTCCGCCTTATGGGCAAAGGAAAAGGGTACAATCTCCTCATCGCCGTATTGTGGCTGCATTTTATCAAAATCCAGGGAGTTTCGGTTCATTCTGGCAGGGGTGCCTGTCTTAAAACGAAACAGCCGTATGCCCATATCCCGCAGGCATTGGCTCAGCCTTGTGGCGGGCATCAGATTATTGGGGCCGCTTTCGGTAATATTCTCCCCCGTCAGACAGCGGCTTTTCATATAAGTCCCCATGCAAAGAACCACCGCCCGACAGGGATATACCGCCCCGCCGGAGGTCACCACCCCTTTGACACGGTTCTCCTCCATTTGTATCTCCACGATTTCCGCCTGCTTGATTTTCAAATTTGGCGTATTTTCCAAACAATGCTTCATTTCTTCATGATAACGGGTTTTATCGGCCTGTGCCCGCAGGGAATACACCGCCGGGCCTTTGCCGGTATTCAGCATTTTGGTCTGGATATAGGTTTTATCTATGATTTTGCCCATTTCGCCGCCCAATGCGTCAATCTCCCGCACCAAATGCCCCTTAGAGCTGCCCCCGATGGAAGGGTTGCAGGGCATAATGGCGATACTGTCCAGACTAATGGCAAACAATACCGTTTCCATGCCCAGTCTGGCCGCCGCCAAAGCCGCCTCGCAACCGGCATGGCCGCCGCCGATAACAGCAATATCGATTTGTTCTGCTTGATACATTTTCTCCCCACTCCTTTCCAAAAGGCATTTCTATCAAGGCTTTATTTTATAAGAAAAACGGGGAAAAGGCAACTGCTTCGCCCCTTGAAATTATTTCCCCAGACAGAATTTCGTAAATATTCTGTCAATAATCTCCTCATCGCTGGTATCGCCGGTGATTTCCCCCAGGGCACGGTTGGCGTCCTGCAAATCCATGGAAATAAAATCCTCCGGCATACGGTTAGCGATGGTTTCCAGACAATGGGCCATGGCCTCCTTCGCCCGAAACAATGCGTCCTTATGGCGGGTATTGCCCAAAAGGGCGTCCTCCGCCGTGGCAGGCCGCCCGTCCAAAAACATGGCTTTTAAGGCGTCTATCAATGCGTCAAAGCCTATATTTTCCCTAACGGACAATGATAATATCCGACTATCGGTATATTCCTTTACTTCCGCTAAGGACAGCTTTTGGTTCAAGTCTGTTTTATTCAGCAGTATCAGTGTTTTTTTCTGCTCCACGAAAGAAAGGATTTCCTTATCCTCCTGCTCCAAGGGGCGGGAAGCGTCCAGCATCAAAATCACCAAATCGGCATTTTGGGCATAGGCCTTGGATTTTTCCACGCCCATTTGCTCCACCAAATCGCCCGTTTGGCGAATCCCTGCCGTATCCACAATTTTGATGGGAAAGCCATCAATATTCAAGTATTCCTCCACCGTATCCCTGGTGGTGCCGGGGATATCGGTGACAATGGCTCTATCCTCCTCCAACAGCCAGTTCAAAAGAGAGGACTTGCCCACATTGGGCTTGCCCACAATGACCGTCTGCAAGCCCTCCCGCAGTATTTTCCCACGGTCTGCACCTGCCAATAGCGTTTCCATGCGGCTATGGAGGGCGTTTGCCTTTTCTTCCATGGTGGCATAGGTTTCTTCTTCAATATCATAATCGGGATAGTCGATAACCGCCTCTATGGAGGCAATCATATCCAAAATTTCCTCCCGCATTTCACGGACAGCCTGCTTCAGCCTGCCCTCCAGCTGGTTCACAGCCGCCTGTCGGGACAGCTCTGTTTTGGAATGGATTAAATCAATGACGGCTTCGGCTTGGGTCAAATCAATTCTGCCGTTCAAAAAGCTGCGTTTGGTAAACTCGCCGGGCTCCGCCAATCGTGCGCCGGCCTTCAGCAAAGCCTCCAGAACACGGCGGGTAACAAGGGTACCGCCGTGGCAGTTGATTTCCACAATATCCTCTTTGGTGTAAGTATGGGGGGCTTTCATAACGGAAACCAATACTTCGTCTATGATTTCGCCGCCCTTGCCGTCCGTGATTTTGCCGTAGGATAGGGTATGGCCGGGTTTATCCATCAATGGCTGCTTCCCGATGAACAGCTCGTCCGCCAGAGCGATACAGCCATGGCCGCTCATGCGGACAATGCCGATACCGCCGGTGCCCATGGGCGTAGAGATAGCGGCGATGATATCGTCCAGTGCGTATTCACGTTTCATATACTCCCTCCTTAAAAAAGCAAAATATTAAGGGCTCTGCCATTTGAAAAAACCCGATGTAAAAAGGTTTTACAACGGGTTAGAAAACATTTTTATTTCAGTGTAATGACCACGTTACGATAAGGCTCTTCGCCCTCGCTGAAAGTCGTCACAAACCGATCATGTTGCAAGGCGGAATGAATAATCCGTCTTTCATAGGGGTTCATAGGCTCCAGCACTACATTTTTCTTTGTATGCTTCACCTTTTTCGCCAGATTCAGGGCAAGGCTTTCCAATGTTTCCTTCCGCCGCTGGCGATAATTCTCCGTATCCAGCATGACGCTGATATAATAAGAGCTTTTTTTATTCACCACCAGATTTACCAGATATTGCAGTGCATCTAATGTCTGCCCTCTTTTCCCGATGAGGATACCCATATCGTCGCCTTTCAGGTCAACAAACAGGTGCTTATCCTTCAGCTCCGCCTTGATATTCACAATCAACCCCATGGTCAGGAATACCTCCCGCAGGAAGCTTTCCGCCGCCTTTTCCGGGTTATATCCTTTTTTAACCAATACCACGGCATCTTTTCCGCCGAACATACCCAAAAACCCTTTGGAGCCTTCATCAATAACCGTAATATCCACTTCTTCCCGTGTTGCACCCAGCTCGCCCAATGCGGCCAGTACAGCTTCATCCACGGTTTTCGCACTTTTTCTGATCTCATCCATTCTGTTCCGCCTCCTCTGCAAATTTCTTTTTGAAATGCTTCTGCAAAACAACCTGCTGCAGGATACCGAATATATTACTGATGGTCCAGTACAGGCCAAGACCGGCAGGCATATTTACGGAAAACACACCCATAACAATGGGCATGGTATAAATCATGGATTTTGTCATGGCCGCCGCCGGGTTAGACGGGTCATTCTGTGACGGATTCATGGCCATGGTCAGCTTCGACTGCAGGTATGTAGACAGACCCGCAGCAATGGGAATGATTACGCCGGGGAAAGAAAGCCCCGCCTTACTTACCAGTGGAATGGTCAGGAAGGTTTCGATATTATTTTTGGTCGCCAAAAGGGGTTTTAATGCATCGCCCGCCGTACCAAGCTGATGGACAATGGTGTTCCAATCGCCGGCTTTCAGGTAATTGATCAGCATAACCACTTCATTGGCATCGCCCATATCAAAGCCGTCCTTTACAGCGGCTACGTTTTTATAAGTATCCGCAAACTGCTGGGCAAAAGGCTGGAATACCTCCATACGCAAATCTCTGGGGATATTGACGATTACATTGGCAATATCCGTATAATTCTGCCCGATGGCGTCTACATATACATAGGCGTTTTGGAACAGATAGAATAATGCGTATAATATGGGCAGCTGAATCAGGATAGGCAGACAACCGCCCATCATGTTGATGCCGTTTTTCTTCTGGAACTCCTGCAGCTCATAAGCCATGCGCTGCTGGGACATCTGATCCTTCTTGCCTTCATATTTTTTCCTGATTTTATTCATTTCCGGCTGCATCTGCTGCATCTTAAAAGATGATTTCTGCTGCTTCACCATCAATGGAAATAGGATTAGTTTCACAATTAGTGTAAAGATAATGATTGCCAGACCCAATGAGCCGGCACCGGAATTGCTGTGCAAAAAATTAAACAGCATATTATAAATCCTGCCCATTACGGCAGCCACCGGGCCGATAATATGCCCCGGCTCTCTGACAGACGGCAGGTTTGTCAGCAAAAAGCTGAACAATACATCGGAATATATCACGTTTTTTTCCTCCTCAAACACACGAACATTCAGTATGATTGCCCCAAGGGCCAATGAAACGAAATTTTTTTTAAGGCACAGGATCATAGCCACCCTTGTGGAAGGGGTGACATTTCAACAGCCTTCTTACGGCAAGGTATGTGCCCTTGACCGCACCGTAACGGCTGATGGCAATATATGCGTATTGGGAGCAGGTCGGCGTAAAGCGACAGTGCCGCCCGATATACGGCGATATTGCCGTCCGGTAAAAACGAATGAAAATCAGAAACAATTTCCCAATCATTTTCATTTCATCTCGATTCTTATTTTCTGTATTCCTGTTGTTCTTTTTTCTCTCCCGCAGAAAGCAGGAGCTGTTGTTTTTTGCATAAATGCCGCAGGGAACGGCAGATTTCATGATAATCCGCCTCGGCGCACAGCACACGGGCAATGACCACCAAATCATAGCCGGTGCGTACCTCCTCCTCCATATTGCGGTAGCTTTCTCGGATAAGCCGTGTCACACGGGAACGTACAACGCTTTTTCCTACCTTTTTGCTGACGGAGATTCCCAAACGATTTTTTTCCGTGCCGTTTTTGAGCAGGTGAAGCACCAGATGACGATTGGCGATGGATCTGCCTCTATGATAGACCGTCCGAAATTGAAAATTCTTTTTTAAGGATTCTGTGTGCTTCATCGACCATGCTCCTTTGCGGCAATTTGCTCCATGACGAACAAAAGGCCACATTCTGCGGCCTTATTATACTTGTTGTTATGAAAACAAATTATGCGGATAATACTTTTCTACCTTTTCTTCTTCTTGCAGCAAGCACTTTTCTGCCGTTTGCTGTTCTCATTCTTTTTCTGAAACCGTGTTCTCTGCTTCTCTGTCTTTTCTTAGGCTGAAATGTCATTTTCATGGCTCTTTGCACCTCCTTTATCCCGGGGGAACATACCCCCCTTTTTGTGAGCACTGCTACTATTATAGTGAAAAACACAAGGCACGTCAAGAAAAAAATTCAATGAAAGCTGATTCCTGTTGGTTTTTTCTGCTTGTCAAAACACCGTAAAAATCAAGATGTAGGATAAAAATATAAACATTTAGACCTTTTGGCACTTTTTCTTCTATATATTGTATTTGCCCTAAAAAAAAGAAGAATAGAATTTCATTGCACCTGTGGATAACTTTTGATATACTAAAGGCAGACCATGGACAGACGAATTTTCCAAAAAACAACTCCACAAGTTTCCCTTTTTTTCGATATTATGTTATCCACAAACTGTGGATATCCCTGTGTATAACTAACAGAAGGCTATGGAAAAGTATTCGGAGGGATAAATGGAAAAAAGACAGCTTTTCCCAAAATTGCGGGAATTTATCTTCTTTGGGGAAATTGTGGGAAAGGGATACGCACAGCTTGTTTATAACTGCTGCGGCGGGTATTATTTTCCACAATAAAATCCGGAGCTTTTGTGGATATATCCTAAGGTTGTCCACAAAAAAGAAATAAAAATAGGAGGAATATCAATGGAAGAAATCAGACAAATTTGGCAAGACGCCTTGAAAATTATGGCGGGGGAAATTTCCGCCGTAAGCTTTGAAACATGGATAGAACCGGCGATTCCCCTGCGGATTGAGGGGGATGCGTTGGTGTTGCAGGTGGAAAATGGGTTTTATAAAGAAATGCTGGAAAAACGGCATTTACAGCTGCTTCGCTCTGCTATCAGGCAGGCGGCCAAAAAAGAGTATGACATTTTGATTTTAACGGAGGAAGAGCAGAAAAACGGCGGTGTGCCTAAGGCCGTTGACCTTTCGGAAAAACGGCAGGAAAATGATTTGGCACGGAATTTGAACCCGAAATATATATTCGATTCCTTCGTGGTGGGTAACGGCAACAGAATGGCACATGCAGCATCATTGGCAGTAGCGGAATCCCCGGCACAGGCCTATAACCCTTTGTTTTTATACGGGAATTCCGGGCTGGGCAAAACCCATTTGATGCATTCCATCGCCCATTTTATATTGGAGAAAAATCCGACGGCAAAGGTGCTGTATGTCACCAGCGAAACCTTTACCAATGAATTGATACTATCTATACAAAATAATAAAAACGAGGAGTTCCGCAATAAATACCGGAATATAGACGTATTGCTCATTGACGATATACAGTTTATATCGAAAAAGGAAGGGACACAGGAGGAATTTTTCCATACCTTTAATACATTGCATGGCTCCAACAAACAGATTATCATATCCTCTGACCGTCCGCCCAAAGAAATTAAAACATTGGAGGATAGGCTCCGCAGCCGTTTTGAATGGGGGTTAATTGCGGATATTCAGCCGCCGGATTATGAAACACGGATTGCTATTTTACGGAAAAAAGCCGAGGTGGACAAGCTGACGGTACCTGACGAGGTGCTGGAGTATATTGCGAAGAATATTGCGTCCAATATCCGTGAGCTGGAGGGGGCCCTGACCCGTATCGTTGCTTTTGCTACATTGACCAATGAGGAAATATCCATTTCTCTGGCGGAAAATTCATTGAAGGATATTTTCAATAACCATGCGGCGGTGCCTATTACACCGGAGCTGATACAGGAAAAAGTGGCTAATCATTTTAATATTCGTGTGGAGGATATACAAGGGAGCAAAAAGCCGAAAAATATCGCCTTCCCCAGACAGATTTCCATGTATCTCTGCCGGAAGCTGTTGGATATTTCCCTGCCGAAAATCGGCGAGAGCTTCGGCGGACGGGATCATACTACTGTCATCCATGCCATCTCTAAAATCGAGAAACAGCTGGAAACCGATGCTGCATTGCAAAAAACCGTGGTGCTTCTGGAAAAAGAGATTAAAGAGCAGCAATAAAGACCTTGAAAGTTAAGACCTTGAGGGCGCTGCTATAAAGACCTTGAGGGTGTTGCTATAAAGATCTTGAGGGCGCTGCCCTCAAACTCCCGCAAGGGACTCGTCCCTTGACCCGTTATGCCGCAAAACTGCGTTTTGCAGGAGGAAAACATGATTATGTATAAAAATATATTTATTTCAGGTTAAGACCTTTGACCCGTTTTTCGCAAAACTGTATTTTGCGGAGGGAAAATAAATCATTTCCCCGCAAAAACGAAGTTTTTGCAAATCGGGTCAAGGGGGTGACCCCCTTGCAGGGGTGTTGGGGACAGCGTCCCCAAGGTCTGAAAGGTCTGAAAGAATGATTTTAACTCTAAAAGAGGTGAAAATATGAGCGATGAAAACAAAGAAAT
>JAFWWO010000029.1 GCA_017523325.1 Anaerotignum sp.
CGAACCATCCGAGTATATTGGGGCATATGAAGAGAATTCAGCACTGAAAGCGGACTGGGAGTTGATTGCTTCTTTCCATCCTGAGATCGTGTTTTATGCGCACAAACCTGAACAAAGAATTCATTGACAAATTCCGGTTTTTCGGTCTAAGAAGTATTTGGAGAAGTAAAAGCACTTCTCCTTTTTTATTGCAAAGGAAAGGAGGAAATAACTTACGCAAGAAGAAGTTGAACAAAAAATAGCTTTACCGGTTAGAACAGCACACATGACATCTATTGCGCTGTGACAAACACTTAAAAAATTTTCAAAAGTGCAGAAACATATTGACAAGTACACTTGGCAATGGTATATTGATGACAAGTACACTTGGCAATACATAAGGAGGAACTATTTATGAATAAAGATGAAATCTTGAAGAAGAGCAGATCTGAAAATCTTGGGCAACCTGATGAAAGAGAAGCTATGTTATTAGCAAATGCATCAAAAGTCGGTATGACTGTTGGCGGAGTCCTTTCGATGGTTATGGTAATGCTCTCAAAAGTATTTGACACACCTGTGTTGGGTCTATCTGCATGGTCGATATATTTTGCAATGTTTGGTTCTCGCTGTGCATATCAGTATAGGAAAACCAAAGAAAGCTCCTGGCTTATTAAGTCAGTGATAGGCAGCGGTGCTGCTTTGGCTTTTTTTATATGCTTGATTGTTCTGGAGTTGAAAAAATGAAAAACGATGCTTTAATTCTAAAGAACAAATTAAAAGAGTGCCGCACAGAAGCCGGATTGTCACAAGCACAACTGGCTGAAATGGTTGGCGTATCACGTAATACAATCAGTTCCATTGAAACAGGACAGTTCAATCCAACAGCCAAACTTGCTTTGATATTGTGTATTGCTTTAGATAAGAAATTCGAAGATTTGTTCTATTTTTAGGAGGGTTATGATGGAGAATCTGTTGCTACTGCTCTTGGGCATATTCATATCTGCCTTGGGAATTATTAACATGAAAGGAAATATAAGTACGATACATTCCTACAATCGCAGAAAGGTTAAGGAAGAAGATATTCCTAAATACGGGAAGACCGTTGGTATCGGAACGCTAATCATCGGATTATCTTTGGTGGCATCATTCTTTATATTGACGTTTTTACACAAAGCAATTGTCGGTTATGTCATCATTCCTGGGATAGTTGTGGGATTAAGCCTTATTCTGTACGGACAATTTAAGTATAATAAGGGATTTTTTTAAGCTTTATGCGGTATAAGAAGCAGAACACGCAAAAAAGAATAAAAAAGCAACCGGTGGTTGACAAATTGCAAGGCTCGATTGGTGGTCTGCAACTATTGAAAATGATAGTCTTGTGTTGGCAAACAGACAAAATCAATCGAGGAGGTACAAAATGATTTTAGCTGATAAAATTATAGAAAACAGAAAAAAAAATGGTTGGTCACAGGAAGAATTGGCAGAAAAGCTGGGAGTTTCTCGCCAATCAGTATCAAAGTGGGAAAGTACACAAGCGATTCCTGACATGAAGAAAATACTTCACCTGTCAGAGCTGTTCGGCGTATCTACGGACTATCTCTTAAAGGATGACATTGGAGAGGAAGTGGTTCCAACCACAGATACTATCGATTACGGTCAGGAAAATAATCTAACGGTGCGTGTATCCATGGAACAGGCAAATAGCTTTTTGGACTATAACGAAAAAGCAGCATCGCCTGTATCCATAGGAGTTATGCTCTGCATTATTTCCTCAGTACCACTACTCATATTACTTGGTCTATCCGAAACAGAGCGGCTTCCGTTTTCGGAATATATCGGAACCATGTTGGGAATGATTATTCTCCTGATTATGATAGCATGTGCTGTTACAATATTTATTTTCACGACAATGAAAGGGAAGGCTTTCAAGTACTTGGAAGAGCAAAATATCGATACAGATTATGGCGTGAACGGAATGGCCAAAGAGGGTCGATCAAAATATGAAGGGATACATACCAGATCAATGGTGATAGGAGTTGTCCTTTGCATTGTTTCAGCAATTCCATTATTTATTACCATGATTACAGAATACACCTCTGCTAAATTGGGAGGAGCATTGGTGCTCTATGGCGTAGCAGCTTTGTTAACTTTGATTGGCGTTGGTGTTAAGATTTTGGTTAAGACATCTATGATTCAAAACGGATTCAATAAATTACTTGAAGAAGGAGATTACACCCGGCTTAATAAGAGGGCCTCTCGATGGGACGGCATTTATTGGTCGATTGTTGTTGCCGTATACCTTGGTTGGAGCTTCATGAGCGGAAGATGGAACTTCACTTGGATTGTGTGGCCTATAGCAGGTGTTACCTTTGTCGGGTATAAAGAAATAATAAAAACAGTGATTAGAGCGAAGAATAAGTGATAAAGAAATCGACAAATTCAATTTTATCAGCACCTTGGGATGTCAATAAATTGGTAAATATAAAAACATTTGTTTACCATTATGACTAACTTGCATTGGAGAAGTAGAAGAGGAGGTTAAAATGATTAAGGTATTATTCATCTGCCATGGCAACATCTGCCGTTCCCCCATGGCGGAATATCTCTTTCGGGATATGGTAAAAAACAAAGGTATTGCCGACCAATTTCATATCGCTTCCGCCGCCACCAGCCGAGAAGAAATCGGCAATGGTATATATCCCCCTGCCCGCCGAAAGCTGGCGTCTGTGGGCATCAACGCCGACGGACATTCTGCCAAACAGGTCACGAAGGCAGATTATACCGAATATGACTTTCTCATCGTTATGGAGCGGTACAATATCCCCAATCTTATGCGGCAAATCAAAGAAGATCCGCAAAACAAGGTGTTTCGCCTGCTGGATTTCACCCAACACCCCACAGATATTGCAGACCCATGGTACACGGGAGATTTTGACAGAACCCATAAGGATATTATGAAGGGATTGGAAGGTTTTTTGGCATATCTGCAAAAAGAAGGTCTACTGAATATCGCTCCCTCGGAATAGGCAAAAGCCCATCGGAAAACCCGAAGGGCTTTTCTATTTTTGTGACAAATGCAAGGCATATGCCTTTTCTGTCGTAACCGCTTTTTAACGCGGATTTACATGCACCATACAATGCTTCACCTCTGTAAAATTGCGTTCAATGGCATCATGAACACGTTCCGCAATAAAATGGGCCTCCCGCAGAGGCAATTCCCCATCAGCCGCAATTTCCACATCCACATAAATCCTAGCGCCGAAAAGTCGGGTCTGTAAACGGTCTATGCCCGCTACGCCCTCTTGGGAAAGTATCACCTGCCGCATATGAGCGATAATTTTTTCATCACAGGCGGTATCCATCATTTTATCGACTGCGTCCTTGAAAATATCATAAGCCGCTTTGACGATAAATACACAGATCACCACACTGGCAATAGGGTCACAAATGGGATAGCCCAGCAAAGCCCCCAATATACCTACCATACTGCCTACGGAAGAAAGGGCATCGGAACGATGGTGCCACGCATCTGCCATCAGTGCACCGGAATTCACCTTTTTTGCCGCCCGGCGGGTGTACCAATACATTCCCTCTTTTACAATAATGGAAACCACAGCCGCCACCAGTGCCAG
Source organism: Anaerotignum sp. (assembly GCA_017523325.1). Classification (GTDB taxonomy): domain Bacteria; phylum Bacillota; class Clostridia; order Lachnospirales; family Anaerotignaceae; genus Anaerotignum_A. The sequence continues at coordinate 3,612 of JAFWWO010000029.1, forward strand.
CACTCCCGGCACCTCCAGAACCGTTCCCTCTGCGCCGATGATTTTCTTTAGGCCCGTAAGCCCAATGGCAAAACCGGTAATACATAGTATCATAGCAAGCAAAATCGCCGCAACACATTCTATTCTTTCATGTCCATAGGGATGCCTTTCATCAGATTCCTTCCCCGCCAAGCGGTACCCAATAACCACAACAACGGTACTGAACACATCCGAAGCGGAATGAATCCCATCAGAAACCATAGCACCGGAACGGGCAACCAGCCCCGCAAGAACCTTGCCCACAGCCAGCCCCACATTCACAAGCATGCTGCGAAAAGAAACCTGCATTACAATTTTTTCATTTTGTTTTGCCAAATCTGCCGGCATACTGCTCCCCCTTTCTTTGCCACTGCCGCCGATGTATAAAAAAAGACATCCGCAGAACAAAAAAACTGTCCCACAGATGTCCCCATCCGCTGCAAAAAATGCCCGGCCACACGGAATTCCGCTGCCTGCTCAGTTTGTACTGTATTTGGACGAAAAACGTCTTTTGATGCAGTGCAAAGTGTTTTTACTATTCTAAGGTATTCTCAAACAGATTGTCAAGTATCCTTTTTTGAAAAACTTTTTCATAAAAAACAATCCCTCGCCCAACCTTCGGCAAAGGATTGTCAGATATGCTTTATTCTTTAAAAAAGTCCTTCATTTTTTCAGAAAAAGTCTTTTTGTCGTCAGTCCCCCCTTTGGCAGCACTTGCCGCTCCCGCCGGAGCATCACCGTAAAACTGCCGCAGAAGTTCTTTTTGCCGCTCGCTCATATCCGTAGGAATTTTCACCTTCAACGTCACAATCTGATTGCCTCGTACCTTGGGGTTTCTCAAATTGGGAACACCCACGCCCCGCAGCGTTACGACCGTATCAGGCTGTGTTCCCGGTTTCACGGTATATTTCTGCTCCCCGTCAATGGTTTTGATTGTGATTTCAGCACCTAATGCCGCTTGTACGAATGTAATCGGCACATCACAATAAATATCATAGCCCTTACGCACAAAAACACGGTTAGGCTGAACATATACCGTTACCAGCAAATCACCGTATCCACCGCCGTTTTCGCCAATTTCACCTTTGCCGGAAAGACGAATGGTCTGTCCGTTATCGATGCCCTTCGGTACATTGACTTCGTACTTCTTGGTTTTGCGTACTCTGCCCGTACCACGGCAAGTGCCGCAGGGTTCTTTAATGATTTTGCCCGTTCCGTGACACTGGGAACAGGTTCTGACAGAGGTCACCGCACCAAACATAGACTGCTGGACAAACCGCTCCTGCCCTGTGCCGTTACATTTCGGACAGCTTTCCGCATGCGTACCTTCTTTCGCCCCTGTGCCATGGCAGGTTTCACATTCATCATACATGGCAACGGAAATCTCTTTTTTGCAGCCAAAAATAGCTTCCTCAAAGGACAACTGGATATTGACGTTAATATCCTTCCCACGGCGAGGGCCGCTTTTTCTGCCGCCACCGCCAAAGCCACCGCCGAAGCCGAACATACTGCTGAAAATATCGCCCAAATCACCCATATCAAAGCCTTGGCCATAAAAACCGCCGCCGCCCATGCCGCCTTGTTCAAAGGCCGCATGACCGAACTGGTCGTATTGGGCACGTTTTTGCGAGTCGCTCAAAACCTCATATGCTTCGTTGACTTCCTTGAATTTTGCTTCTGCTTCTTTATCTCCGGGGTTCTGGTCGGGATGGTATTTGACCGCCATTTTACGGTATGCCTTTTTCAGCTCCGCCTCCGTGGCATTTTTGCTTACCCCCAGCACCTCATAATAATCTCTTTTTTCTGCCAACTTACTCACCACCTCAAAGGGTCTCCCCCGTTTTCTTCAAACGCAAAAGCAGGGGCAGTATATTTACCGCCCTTGCCTAACACTTTTTTTACAATTTCACCTACATATTTGCGGGAAGGTCCGAGAAACCGTTTCCGGCTTTCCCATTGGAATCCGCAATACAGGTTTCATTCATCTGCGCTTATGCCATAAGGCTCCTGCCCTATTTTACAGTTCTTTTCCCTCGCCGTCAACCACATCAGAATCTCCGGCAGGGGCTTCGCCCTGTGCAGCCTGTGCCTGCTGATACAGCTTTTCGGAAATTTTATAGAATTCCTGTGTCAGCGCTTCAGATGCAGCCTTTACATTTTCCACATCGGTTTCTGTCATGGTTTCCGGGTTCATATCCTTAACCATATCCTTCAATTTATTCAATTCGCCCTCAACTGCGGATTTTTCAGCGGGATCCAGCTTATCGCCCAGCTCGCCCAGTGTCTTTTCTGTCTGGAAAATCAGGGAATCTGCTTCATTTTTCGCATCGATGGCTTCTTTTCTCTTTTTATCCGCCTCTGCGAACTGTTCCGCTTCTTTTACCGCCTTATCAATTTCTTCTTCACTCAGGTTAGAACCTGCGGTGATGGTAATTTTCTGTTCTTTCCCTGTACCCAGATCCTTTGCGGATACATTTACAATACCGTTGGCATCAATATCGAAAGTCACTTCAATCTGAGGCACACCGCGTCTTGCAGGTGCAATGCCGTCCAGCTTAAACTGCCCCAATGTCTTATTATCCCTTGCCAGAGGTCTTTCGCCCTGTACCACATGGATATCAACGGCAGTCTGATTATCCTCCGCTGTGGAGAAAATCTGCTTTTTATTGGTAGGGATTGTGGTGTTTCTGTCAATCAGCTTTGTTGCAACGCCACCCAGTGTTTCAATACCCAAGCTCAGGGGTGTTACGTCCAGCAGCAATACACTGCCTGCACCGGCGTCCCCTGCCAGTTTTCCGCCCTGAATTGCCGCACCAACAGCAACACATTCATCGGGGTTGATGCCCTTGAAGGGCTCTTTGCCTGTATATTTCTTTACTGCGTCCTGCACGGCAGGGATTCTGGTGGAACCGCCTACCAAAAGCACCTTATCAATATCGCTTGCAGACAAACCTGCATCAGACAGGGCCTGACGCACAGGACCCATGGTGTTATCTACCAAATCCGCTGTCAATTCATCGAATTTTGCTCTTGTCAATGTCACATCCAAATGTTTGGGGCCGTCCTGATTCATGGTGATAAAGGGCAGGTTGATGTTGGTAGAAGTTACAGTAGAAAGCTCTTTTTTGGCTTTTTCTGCGGCCTCTTTCAATCTCTGCATCGCCATTTTATCTTTGGACAAATCCATATTTTCTGCTTTCTTAAATTCAGCCACCAAATAATCAATGACTCTCTGGTCGAAATCATCGCCGCCCAGACGGGTATTTCCGTTAGTTGCCAATACTTCGATGACGCCATCGCCGATTTCAATGATAGAAACGTCGAAGGTACCGCCGCCCAAGTCATATACCATGATTTTCTGTTCTGTTTCATTATCCAGACCATAAGCCAACGCCGCAGAGGTAGGCTCATTGATGATACGCTTTACGTCCAGACCCGCAATACGGCCTGCATCTTTTGTAGCCTGTCTTTGTGCGTCATTGAAGTATGCAGGAACGGTAATTACCGCCTCTGTTACACTTTCGCCCAGATAGCTTTCTGCATCTGCTTTCAATTTCTGCAAAACCATAGCGGAAATTTCCTGCGGAGAATAACTCTTCCCTTCAACATCTACCTTATAGCTTTCGCCCATGTGTCTTTTGATGGAACTGATGGTATTATCAGGGTTTGTAATCGCCTGACGTTTTGCCGTTTCCCCAATCAATCTTTCCCCGTTTTTTGCAAAACCAACTACGGAAGGGGTGGTTCTTGCACCATCGCTATTTACGATAACAACAGGCTGACCGCCTTCCATCACTGCAACACAAGAATTTGTTGTACCTAAGTCAATACCAATAATTTTTCCCATAATCCATTCCTCCTATAATCATACGATTTTTTCTTTTTTAGTTTGCCACCTTTACCATACTGTGGCGAATGACTTTATCTTTATATTGATACCCTTTCAGCATTTCCAAGATAATTTCGTTTTCCCCATAGTTCTCATCGTCCTCATGGGCAACGGCGGCATGGAGATTCGGGTCAAATTTTTCGCCTACGGCTTTGATTTCCTCCACACCGATGCTTTTCAGTACATCCTGAAATTGCTTCAAGGTCATTTGCACGCCTTTGAAAAATGCGTCGTTTTCGTCCGCCTTATCCTCTTGCGCCGCTACGGCACGCTCCAGATTATCAATGACCATCAGCAGCTTTTCTACCGTATCCCGCACACCGTCATCATACATACCGGCTTTTTCCTTTGCAGTACGCTTACGGAAGTTATCAAACTCCGCCAAACACCGCTGATATTTATCTAAATAATCGGCAGACTGCTGTTCCAAATCAGCAATTTTCTGTGCCGTTTCATCTATAACCTCTGTTGTTTCCTCCGTCGCCTGTTCTGCTGTTTCCTGCTCCGGATTTTCCATCATTTCTTCCATGGTTTCGTCCTTTTTCATTTCTTCCACTTGATTCCCTCATTTCTCTAGGTATTTTTATTCCCATCAGATAAATTTCGCAGTACCTTTTCTATATTTTGCACCATTCCGTTCAATACAGAAATTACCTGCGAATAATCCATTCGAGTAGGGCCTACAATGCCGATTGTGCCACGGGTATTATCCCCCATTTTATAGGTCGCCGTAATGACGCTGCAATCCTTCATGCCCTGCACGCTGTTTTCACTGCCAATCAAAATCTGCAAGTCATTACTTTTGCTTTCTTCCAAAAGCGTCACCAGCACGTCCTTTTCCTCCAATGTCTGGAACAGGGATTTTGCTTTCTGAATATCGGAAAATTCAGGGAAAGCAAGGATATTCTTCGCACCACTCATGTGTACCTGTACCTTTTCCGCCGCCTGCATGGTAATTTCGATTGCCTTCAAAATAGGTGGAAGCAGTTCGCTATAATCCTGTAATTCCATCTGCATCTTACTGATAACCGCACCGTCGATTTCCTGTAACGCTCGCCCCTGCAACACACGATTCAGGCACATGCCGATTTCAAAGAGCTTTTCATCAGAAGGCACGCTATGCATTTTAATCACATGATTTTTGATGAAATTATCTCCCGTTGCAATAACCAGCAAAACGGAAACATTATCCAACGGCAACAGCCGAATCTGCTTAATGCGTGTTCTCTGCCCCACCGGTTCGGAAATAAAGGTGGTATAATTGGTCAGCAGGGAAAGGGCTTTTGCCGTTTCCTCCATCAGATAATCAATCTGGCTGATATCTCTGGAGATAATGCTTTGCAGATATTTCTGCTCCTCCGGCCCCAATTCCTTTTTCTGCATCAGATGGTCTACATATAAGCGATACCCCATATCCGAGGGGATACGCCCGGAAGATGCGTGGGGCTGCAATATAAAGCCCATTTCCTCCAAATCACTCATTTCATTACGAATGGTCGCCGAGCTGATGCCCAAATTATACTTCTTAGCAATGGTTCTGGAACCGACGGGCTCCGCCGTTTCAATATAATCATTGATAATCGCCTGTAAAATTTGTATTTTTCTATCATTCAAAGACATACCGCCGCCTCCTTTTTCCATTTTATTAGCACTCACTTATGTCGAGTGCTAATTTCTATACATAAGATAGCACTTGCCACCCAAGATGTCAAGTGCTAAATCCAAAAAAATGCAATTTTTTTCAAATATTTTTTACTCAGAAAAATGACTCAGTCCAAAAGAAATTCCTGAAACACCAAATTGCTCACATCTATCCCCCTGCCGCTCAGGCGAATCCCCCTTTCCGTTTCTTCCAGCAGCCCTTCTGTTTTCAGCCTTTTGATTTGCTCCCCGTAAACCCCTTTCATCTCTTTGCCAAAGCGTTCCCGAAACCGGCGAAAGGAAATGCCTTCTGTCAGCCGTAAGCCCAAGAACATAAATTCCTCCAGTGCATCCTGCGGGGTTACAGTCTCTCTCTCCGCCACAGCATCTTTTCCCGCCTTTGCCAGATAGGCTTGCAAATCATAGGTGTTATGAAAACGCACTCCCCTCCAATAAGAATGGGCGCCCAGCCCCAAGCCCAGATACTCCTCCGCCTGCCAATAGATACGGTTATGGCGGCTTTGATATCCCGCCTTAGCAAAATTGGAAATTTCATATTGTTCATAGCCCTTTTTTGCCAGAAACTCCACCGCCCACCGATACATCTCTCTGTCTAATTCTTCCGAAACCATGGGTAACCGCCCTTTTTGCCATTCCTCATAAAAGGGGGTGCCTTCTTCTAAAATCAGGCTATACGCAGAAATATGCTCCGGCTCCAGCTCCGTGATTTTTTCCAAGGTTTCCTGCCAATCTGCCATGGTCTGCTCCGGCAGGGCAAACATCAGATCCACATTAAGGTTTGAAAAGCCTGCCTCCCGCAGGGCATGATAATTCTCCAAAAATTCCTCGATGGTATGGATACGCCCCAGCTTTTGCAGGTGTCTGTTCTGCCACGCCTGCACCCCCATACTGATACGATGAAATCCCATATTCCGCAGACCTCTCACTTTTTCCCTGTCCAATGTGCCGGGATTGGCCTCTGTGGTGATTTCCGCATCAGCCGATACCGAAAAGCAATCAAACACCGCCGCCATCAATCGTTCCAATAAAGGCAAAGGCAATACCGTCGGTGTGCCGCCGCCCAGAAAAACAGAATGAACCTCTTGTCCGTCCAATTCCTTGCCGTACCGCTTGATTTCCTCTGTCAAAGCCGTCACATACGCCTCCTGTTTTGCTTCCATTCCTGCATAAGAAGGAAAATCGCAATAACGGCATTTCTGTCTGCAAAAAGGGATATGAAGATATATGCCTATGGCATCGCTCATATTGCTCACCTCTTATTCCGTAAAGAATTCTTTGCTTTTATTGTAGCAAATCCCTGTTTTCCTCGCAAGTTTGGACAAAATCCTATTTCTTTTCTTGCAATCCTTATTTGGAGGTGTTAAAATGGAGTTTACCCATAAAAATCGGGCAAATTCAAAAGATACGAGGTTTGATAATTATGAACGGTCTTCAAGAAATGAAGATGGATATTGAAGGATTTTTCCATAAAAATAAACTGACCCAAGCCATCATGTGGCTTTTCGCAGGAGTCTTCCCCCTTTATCTGACATTGGCGGCGAATGGTATTTCCTATGGCTCCTCCGATGGGCTTCATACCCTTTTGCAGGAACATATGGGTTCCTTCCTGTATGGTCTTTTTCTGGTTTCTGTCATTTATATTGCTTTGGCCTGCCTATGTAAGAGAATTTCCATAGCCGCCTTCTTTTCGGCATTGATTTTCACCATTATGCCTCTTATTGACTATTTCAAATCCTCTATATTGCAGGAGCATTTTCTGCCGTGGGATCTGCTTTTGGCGAAAAATGCTCTGAGCTTTACGGAATTTTTAACTTCATTAAAAGTGCCTGCCGACACTTGGCAAATCATATGCTGTACGGTTTTTTATTGGGCATTTTTGGCATTGATGAAGCCTATGCTGCCGGGAAAAAGACGAATTCATATCATTGCAGCCCCCATACTGCTGATATTCCTTTGGTTCTTTGTGACCACGCCCGCTATCCGCAACACATATCCGACGATTTTCGGTATTCATTGGAACGAAGCCGCAGACCAAAGGGAAAACTATAAGCAAAACGGCTTTTTGACTGCATTTGCACTGAATTTCGGCTCTTTGAATATGCCCAAACCGCCCCATTACAGCAAATCTTATTTAGAGCATACATTTGAACCCTATATTCCGACCGATGCAACAGGGGAAAATTTCCAAAATCCGGATATCATCGTTGTACTTTCCGAATCCTTTTGGGACCCTACGGTATTAAACGGTGTTACATTTTCCGATGATCCTCTGAAAAACTATCACCGTATCGCCGCGAAGCACCCCAGTGGAAAAATGGTTTCCGGCACCTTTGGCGGTGGTACCGTTCGTCCGGAGTTTGAAATTTTAACCGGCATGACCACCAGTATGCTTCCTCCCGGGAATATCCCCTATCAGCAGTATGTATATGATGATATTTTCTCCTATGCGCGGCATTTTCAATCTTTGGGCTACGATACCTTGGGACTGCATACCTATCAGAAAACATTTTACGGCAGGGATAAGGCCTATCCTCTCATGGGCTTTGACGATTTCCTCGGAGAATATGATATGCACGCCGAACATCATTGGAACAGCGGCCCTTATATTACCGACGAAACCATTGCCGAAGAAATCATTTATCAACTGGAACAGCCCCATGAAACCGGTCTGTATCTGACAGCCATCACCATGGAAAATCACGGCCTGTACTATGATAAATACGACCCCTCCGAATGGGATATTACAGTGGAATCCCCCCTGCTTTCCGAGCAGGAAAAAAATATACTGCAAAACTTCGCCAAAGGTACCAGCGATTCCGACCGTGCATTGGGCATTCTTTACGACTATATTATGTCTCGGGAAAAACCCACAGTTCTCCTTTGGTACGGCGACCATCTGCCTACTTTGGGCGATGATTTTTCACCCTATATTACCACCGGTAATATTACCTCCACCACTGCGACAGAATGGAGCGAGGAAGAAAAGCGCACGATGTTCTCTACACCCTACGTTATTTTTGCCAATTATGATACCGGTAAAGAATATCTTGCAGAAGGTGTATCCGTATCCCCTTATTTGCTTTCCCCGCTGATGTGCGATTATATATCTGCTCCGGAATGTCTGCAAACAAACTTCCTGCTGGAGCTTTATCAGGCTTGCCCTGTCATCAGTCCCTATTATCAGCTATATACGGCTGATGTTCCGGAGGCTGTCAGGAAGGAATATTATGCGCTTCATAAACTACTGACCTATGATGAATTGATTGGCGAAAAATATCTGAAACAAACGAAAGAAACGGAACGCTGATTGCGTTCTTTTCTTTTGCATGATGTATGGGCCGGCAAGCCCAATCTATTTCTTACAAATTTCTTGCCGCACGCTTCAGAAAAACATTTGTCTATGTAGAAAATACTTCCATCAATTATCTGTAAAAAAACGAGAAAAACGAAGAAAACATGAGATATTTGGGTAATCAAAGGCAAAAAAAGCAAAAAATCATTGGAATTGGAGAAAAGTCACCCTATTTTATGATTGAAGAATACCACAGAACGTGGTATAGTCACGTTCGAAATGAAATATTTATTTATTGTTTCAATCAAGGAGGAATATTAAAATGAAAAAGAATTTGTTTGGTAAAGTATCCGTATTGGCAGTTTGCTGTGCACTGGCTCTGGGCGTAGCCGGCTGCAATAACAGCGAAGAAGTAACAGAAGAACCCGTTGGCGGCGTTGAAGAAGAAGTAGTTGTCGACGAAGAAGTTGTTGAAGACGCTCTTGAAAACGTTGAAACTACTGTTGAAAATGCAGAAGATACAGTAGAAGGCGCTGTTGAAGACGCTGAAGTTGCTGTTGAAGATGCAGTAGAAAACGCAGCTGAATAATCTACATATTTTCCAAACAAAAAACCGATACTTTCGTATCGGTTTTTTTGTTTGCGAAAAATTTGCTTTTTCTAAAATATTGATAATTCTTTATTTCTCTGACAGCACTCCATGCAATTTTTTTGTTATAGAACAAAATCCTCAAAGCCCGCCTTTGACAATACCTTCACTGTACGAAAGCCGATTTCTTTCGCCAGCCTTGCCACTTCCCCAAAGGCAAAGCCCAGGGACTCCCCATCATGGCTATCGCTGGAAAGAAGAATCTCCCCTTTGCGTGCATACAACTCTTTTAACATCTGTATAGAAGGATAGGGCTCCTTTCGCAAGCCACGGTACATGGCACCGGTATTGATTTCAAAAGGGCAACCCGTTTCCAAAAGGGCATCCATCGCCAGCAAAGCTGCATTCCGATACCGTTTGTCCAATGGGTCAAAAAAGCGATTCCCCTCATTAAATTTCGTCACCAAGTCAAAATGGCCGATAAATGTGGCATGGGTACGGGCAACCACCTCCGCCTCCTGCTCAAAAAAACGTTTTATCAAGGCATAGACATCACCGCCAAAGCCTTCCCTTATGGCTTTTTCCAAAACCTCCGGTGATTCGTCTACGCAATAATAAATACCGTCCTTTTCTACACAGTGGACAGAGCCAATGACATAATCAAAGGGCATGACCGATTCCGTGGAGCCATCGTCCTGCTCAATCCCGCAAAAAATCTCAATTTGCCCCTCATATTTTTTCGCCAATTCTCTGACTTCTTTGATATAGCTTTCTACGCCCGCTTTGCTCATGCAATAGCTTTCGTCATAAGCCGTATAAGAATGGCCGGAAAATCCCAATCGAGTAAAACCCTTTGCCAGTGCCGCCTGAATCATGGACTCTGCCGATTCCTTCCCATCGCAATAGGTGGTATGGGTATGAAAATTCATTTTCGGAAATTTTACATTCACTTCGTCATCTTCTCCTGTTTCACCTTATGGTCAATTACATGGCGGCTCGCCAATTCTTTTTGCACATCTTCCAGAGAAATGCCCGCCTCTACCATCAGCACCATCACATGATACACCAAATCGGCAATTTCATAAATCGTTTCAGCTTTATCCTCCGCCTTTGCGGCAATAATAACCTCAGTGGATTCCTCCCCCACCTTTTTCAATATTTTATCCAGCCCTTTTTCAAAGAGATAGGTGGTATAAGACCCCTCCTGCTTTTCCGTTTTTCTGCCGGCAATCAGTTCCATCAGCCCCTCCAAAGAAAAGGGTTGTAATTGCGGATTCAGATATACCAAATCATTGAAGCAGGAATCCGTACCCAAATGGCAGGCAGGGCCTTCCTTTTGCACCTCCACCGTCAGTGCATCTCTGTCACAATCCGCCGTAATACGGAAAATATGCTGTACGTTGCCGGAGGTTTCCCCTTTGCGCCACAGCTCTTGTCTGGAGCGGGACCAAAAGCAAGTACGCCCTTCTTGCATACTGATTTCCAGACTCTCTCGATTCATATACGCCACCGTCAGCACCTTTTTGCTCATAGCATCAACCACAACGGCGGGAATCAATCCTTTTTCGTCAAATTTCAAATCCTCTATGTTTAACATACCATTCTATTCTCCTTATCATATTCTGACATTTATCCCTTTTTGTGATAACTCCCGTTTCAAATCAGGAATTTTGATCTCTCCAAAATGAAAAACAGAGGCCGCCAACCCTGCATCTACCTTCGGCAGTGTTTCAAACAACGTCACAAAATCCGCCACAGAGCCTGCCCCGCCGGAGGCAATCACCGGCACAGAAACCAAATCGCAAACCGCCGCCAAAAGCTCCAAATCAAAGCCTTTTTTGACGCCGTCCGTATCAATGCTGTTGACAACAATCTCCCCTGCACCCATTTTTTCACAGCGGGAGATCCATTCCAAGGCGTCCATACCCGTATTTTCTCTGCCGCCCTTGGCAAACACCATAAATCTTCCGTCCACACGCTTTACGTCCACAGAAAGCACCACGCATTGATTGCCGTATTTTTGTGCCGCTTGTGCAATCAATTCGGGATTTTGAATTGCACCCGAATTGACGCTGACCTTATCTGCACCGCAGTTGAGCACACGCTCAAAATCCTCTAAAGTCTGGATACCGCCGCCTACCGTCAGCGGGATAAATATATTTTGTGCCACCTGCCGCAGGATATCGGTAAAAAGCTTCCGTCCGTCGGAGGAGGCCGTAATATCATAAAACACCAGTTCATCTGCGCCGCCGTCGCTATAATATTTCCCCAATTCCACAGGGGAGGAAACATCGGAAAGTCCTTCAAAATTCACGCCCTTGACCACTCTGCCGTCCTTTACGTCCAAGCAGGGAATGATTCTTTTTGTAATCATACTTTCCCCTCCTTCACCAACTCTACTGCGGCTTTCAGGTCAATGTTACCCGTATACAGGGCTTTACCCAAAATGACACCATATAGCCCCATTTCCGCCAATTTCCCAATATCCTCCAGTGTTGTCACCCCGCCGGACGCCACGATATCTACGGAAAATTTCTCTGAAAGCGTTTTATATAATTCCAGATTCGTCCCCGAAAGCAGTCCATCCTTGGAAATATCCGTGCAGATAATCGTTTTCACGCCGATTTCTTCCAATCTCTCGCAAAAATCCATACAGCTTTCAGCGGAAACCTCCGTCCAGCCATGAATGGCAACCATACCATCTTTGATGTCTACACCAACGGCAATTTTTTCGCCATATTTTTGTACCATTTCCTTCAGAAAAGCAGGATTCTGCACTGCTGCCGTACCCAAAATCACTCGAAACACACCGGCGTCCAAATAAGTACGAATCACCTCTTCCGAACGGATACCGCCGCCCACCTCTACCTGCAAGCCCCTGTTTTTTATAATCTCGCCGATGGTTTCCAAATTGGGCGTACCACCGTTCTTTGCCCCCTCCAAATCCACTACATGCAGGTATTTTGCCCCCGCCGCAGCAAAGGAACGGGCTACCTCCGGCGGATTTTCGCTATACACGGTTTTCTGTGCGTAATCACCCTTTACCAGCCGCACCGCACAGCCATCAATCAAATCTATGGCAGGAAATAATTCCATTGTTCTCCTCCTTATCCTTCACAGAAGGCCTGCAATATTTTCAGACCCACACTACCGCTCTTTTCCGGATGGAACTGGGTACCGTAAACATTCCCCCGTTCTACGGAAGCCGTCAGCATGGCACCGTATTCCGTCGCTGCTGTAAGAGCGTCCTCGCACCCTACCGCCGCATAGGAATGGACAAAGTAAACACAATCCCCCTCCTCGATATAGCGATACAGTCTGCTTTTTTCTTTATTCTTCGGAAACTGCAAACCATTCCAGCCGATATGCGGCACTTTTAGCCCCTGACCAATCATAGGCGCAATGGGACGCACTTCGCCTGCAATCAGGCCCAAGCCCTGATGCTCGCCATATTCATAGCTTTTTTCAAACAGCATCTGCATACCCAAGCAAATACCCAGAAGGGGCTTTCCCTTTGCCACTTCCTCCAGAATCACCTTATCTAAGCCGCTTTCTCTCAGCTTTGCAACGGCATCGGCAAAAGCACCGACACCGGGCAATATGATTTTATCGCTTTTGCGGATTTCTTCCTCATCACCTGTAACTAGGGCATCTGCTCCGATACATTTTAAGGAGCTTTGCAGGGAAAACAGATTGCCCACACCGTAATCAATAATGGCAATCATCATAATACCCCCTTTGTGGAGGGAATCTCGTCCCCGTAGGCCGCCTGTACGGCAACTGCCTTTGCCAAGGCTCTTGCGACTGCCTTAAATGCACCCTCAATGATATGATGGGAATTTTTACCCCGTAACTGCATTATATGTAAGTTGAGATTTGCCTTACGGACAAAAGCGGCAAAAAATTCCTCCACCAATTCCGTATCAAATGTCCCCACCTTTTCCGTTGGAATTTCCAAGTCAAATGCAAGATAGCTTCTTCCGGATACATCTGCCGCCGCCAAAATCAAAGCCTCGTCCATAGGTAGCGTAATATCCCCATAGCGGGCAATCCCTCTGCCCTCGCCCAAAGCCTCTGCAAATGCCATACCCAGACAAATGCCGATGTCCTCCACGGAATGGTGATCGTCCACCTCAATATCACCCTTGCAGGTTACGTCCAAATCAAACCGGCCATGCTTTGCAAAAAGGGTCAGCATATGATCCAGAAAGCCTACGCCGGTGGAAATACTGCTCTCTCCGGTACCATCTAAGGAAAGAGAGAGAGAAATATCCGTTTCTGCCGTTTTTCGTTTTATCTCACTGATTCTCATGGAAATCTCCTTTCTGCTCTGTCAAAACCTCTGTCAAGGCTTCCAATAGCCGCGCCATCTGCTCCGGTGTACCAATGGTAATGCGTACAAAATCCTCAATGTTTGCCTTACCGAAATACCGCACCAAAACTCCTTTTTTCTTTAATTCTCGATAAACGGTTTCCCCTCTGAGGTCATTACTTTTTGCAAATACAAAATTCGCCACGGAATCCAATACCACAAAATTCATCTCCCGCAGGCGAGCCATTGTCCATTCTCTGGTTTCGGCAATTTTTTTTGCATTATTCCGATAGTAAGCATCGCTTTCTACCGCCGCTTCTCCTGCCGCCAATGTCAGGCGGTTGATGTTATAGGGGTTGGTGGAAAATTTGATTTTCTCCAAATCCTCGATGATATCTTCGTTGGCAATGGCAAAGCCCAGCCTTGCCCCCGCCATAGAACGGGATTTGGAAAATGTCTGCACCACCAACAGATTATCATATTTTCCAATCAATTCCACACAGCTTGTTCCGCCGAAATCCACATAGGCTTCGTCTATCAGAACAATTTGATGGGCATTGCTTTTCAATATCTCTTCGATTTCCGCCAAGGGCAGTTCCATGCCTGTGGGGGCATTGGGATTGGCAATCACCACCATTTTCCCAATATCGCAGTAATCCCGAAAATCAATGGAAAAATCCTCTTTCAGTGGAATTTTTACGCAAGGCACACGGTATAAACCCCCATAAACGGGATAAAAACCATAGCTGATTTCGGGAAAAGCCACACCCCGCTCTTCATCGCAAAATGCCAGAAAAGCAAAATTCAAAATCTCATCGGAGCCGTTGGAAAGAAATACATTTTTCGCCTCCACGCCGTATAATGCCGCCAGCTTTTCCTTCAATGCCTTTCCCGTTGGGTCGGGGTAAAGATTCAGTTTCTCTATCTCAGCCGCCGAAAGCCGCTCAAACACCTCCGGCGAAGGAGGATAAGGCGATTCATTGGTATTCAGCTTAACATACTGCTGATCTCTTGGCTGTTCCCCCGGCGTATAGGCCTCCAATCCCCGAAAACAAGGGCGCATAAATCTACTCATTGTAACTCCTCCTTTTGGGTGCGGATCAATGCAGAGCGGGCATGAGCCTCCAAGCCTTCTCTGCGGGCAAAACAAGCGATTTTTTCCGCCTCCTGAATCAAAGCCTCTTTTGTATAGTAGGTAAAAGAAGATTTTTTGATAAAATCGTCCACGGAAAGAGGGCTGGAAAATCGTGCCGTACCGCCGGTGGGCAGAGTATGATTCGGTCCGGCGAAATAATCCCCCAAGGCCTCCGGTGCATTTCTGCCAAGGAATATAGAGCCTGCATGGCGAATATCCGCCAAATACCGAAACGGCTCGTCCACGCAGATTTCCAGATGCTCCGGTGCCAGTTTATTGGAAATTTCTACGGCTTGGGCGATGCTTTCCGCCAAAATAATTTTGCCGTTATGCTCAATAGATGCTTTGGCAATCTCGGCTCTGGGCAATAGGGGAATCTGCCGTTCCAATTCCGCCGCCACAGCCTTCGCCAATTTTTCGCTATCTGTCACCAACACGGCAGTCGCCATTTTATCATGTTCCGCCTGAGAAAGCATATCCGCCGCCACCACTGCCGCATCGGAATTGCCATCGGCAATCACAAGGATTTCACTGGGTCCTGCAATCATGTCAATAGAAACCTGCCCGAACACCTGCTTTTTCGCCTCGGCTACAAAGGCATTGCCGGGGCCGACGATTTTATCCACACGAGGAATACTTTCTGTGCCATAAGCCAGTGCGGCGATGGCTTGTGCCCCACCGATTTTGAAAATACGGTCTACTCCTGCCACCTCTGCGGCGGCAATGACGTCCGGATTCAGCTGACCGCCTTTTGCCGGCGTAACCATGATGATTTCCTGTACTCCGGCTATTTTCGCCGGAATACAATCCATCAAAACCGTAGAAGGATAGCTCGCCGTGCCGCCGGGAACATACAACCCCACTCTATCCAGCGGAATGATTTTCTGCCCCAGCACAACACCGGCTCGCTCTGTGATAACAAAATCCGTCCGTTTCTGTTTTTCATGAAACGAACGAATGTGGGCCGCCGCCTCCTGCAGAATATTCATAAATTCTCTGTCTACCTGTGCCAAGGCCGCTTCTCTCTCCCCATCGGAAACCTCCAACACCTCCGCCGCCGCACCGTCAAACTCCTGCGTATAGCGTTTTAAGGCGGCATCTCCGTTCTTTCTCACATCGGCAATGATTGCAGAAACCACGGAAGAAATATTGGTTTTTTCCGCATCTCTTGCAAATATTTTTTCTATCTCAATCTCTCCGTAGGCATAAATCGGAATCATGCTTTCACCTCAATCATTTTTCTCACAGATTACGGCAATTTTATCGCACATCTGCCGTATCCGTTGGGTATTGAATTTATAACTTGCCTTATTGGCAATCAATCTGGCGCTGATGGGTACAATCTCCTCCAACACCTCCAGATTATTTTCCTTTAACGTAGTCCCCGTTTCCACAATATCCACAATGACATCGGACATCTTCAGAATCGGTGCAATTTCAATAGAGCCATGGAGTTTTATAATATCAATCTCCCGACTTTGCTTGCGGTAATATTCTCTGGCAATATTGGGGAATTTCGTCGCTACCCGCAGGGTGTGGGCAAAGTCCGGGCGTTCGCCCTTGACCCCTGCTACCGCCATACGGCATTTCCCCATGCCCAAATCCAGCAATTCATACACATCGGAGGACTGCTCCAGCAAGATATCCTTCCCTACAACGCCAATATCCGCCGCTCCCCGTTCTACATAAACAGCCACATCAGAGGGCTTCACCCAGAAATACCGCACCCCGTTTTCTTCGTTCTCAAATATGAGTTTTCTGCCGCCCTCATGAATGGCAGGACAGCCATAACCGATTTTTTCAAAAATATCATAGACCTTTTCGCCTAATCTGCCCTTGGGCAGGGCGATATTGATTTTATTCTGCAATGATTTCAAGCCCCCTGTCCTTCATGCAAAGCAGTTGCTTATATTTGATATTGCCGGTGTTTTCCCGTTGTACCAGTACGCTCTGTCCATTATCCGTCAGCATTTGTGCCGCTGCCGCCAATGCCGCTGTATCCGCACCGTCTTCATAAAGCAAAAGGGTATCTACATCATATTCCTTTTCCGCCGAATCAAAGCGTTCCAATAAATCCAGATATACGGCAAAACCAATGGCATCGGCATCTTTCCCCAGCTTACGCACCAGATGGTCATATCTGCCGCCGCTGAGTATTCCACTGGGTACACCATGGATAAACCCTTGGAAAATAATGCCATTATAATAATCCATGTCGTTGACAATGGAAAAATCCAAATGAATCCGTTTTTCGTTCCCGACGATTTTCAGGCAACGCAGAATTTCCTCTAATTCCTTTATCGCCTGCTCCATTCTTTCATTACAGCAAAGAGCCTTTGCTTGGGGCAGGGTTTCTTCCAGACTGCCATACAGCCCTGCCAAAGCCTCTAATCGCTTTGTCATATCCTCCGATACCGCCGCCTCCTGACAAATATGGCGAATGGTATGAGCATTCTTCTCACTAATGCTGTCCAAAATTCGTTTCTGCCGGGCAAGGGGCAGTTCTGTTGCCTCCATCAAGCCTGCCACAAAGCCCATATGGGAAACGTCCAGAATATAATCCCCGCTGATGGCTTGCAGGCTTTTTTGTGCCAAAAGCAATACCTCCAGCGTGGCATAGCTATCCACTTCGCCAATATACTCCAGCCCCACCTGCATGATTTCCTTATATTCTCCCGCACCCTTTCTGGCACGATAAACATTCTCGTTATAATACACCCGTTCTGGTTCTTTACGCTCTCCCTTTGCATTTTTCACAATAGAAAGGGTGACATCCGGCTTTAACGCCAACAGCTTACCGTCCAAACCCGTAAAGGTCAATATATTCTCACTATGTAAAAAACTTCTGTTATCTGCATAAAAGTCGTATTCTTCAAACTTGCTCATTTTGAATTTCCGATACCCATACTGTTCAAATAATGCCCGCAGGCTGAATATGGCCTGTTCTTCTTTTTTCAAATATAATTCCGTTTGTTTCATCTTCACACACCTCCTATGCTTTAATCATATATCAATTTATCGCTTTAGTCAAGTAGAATACTAAAGTATTTTAGAGAGATTTCTCAAATTTTTCCTCTGTCAATTATACAATTTCACTACTTGCTCCACGTTTCCCATTTCTTTCTTTCCTATCCTGTTGTTGTAAATTGTCAAAAAAACAATGGCAAATACTTCCCAATCAGCCATCAGATAAGGTATAATATGGACAAATACCGTTGTTTGCCTGCTTTTGCAGGCCACTTTGAATAGGAATGATAGGAGGATTTTTATGCTAGGTAATTTTAGTTATTGCAACCCCACACGCTTATATTTCGGCGAAAATGCCCTTTCTAAATTAAATAAAGAGTTAGCAAAATACGGCAAAAACATACTGCTGGTATATGGCGGCGGATCCATCAAAAAGACCGGGCTGTATGACCGGATTATCTCTATTCTGAAAGAATGTGACAAGACCGTTTTTGAGCTCCCCGGTGTAATGCCTAACCCGACGGTGGAAAAGCTGTATGAGGGCTGTAAGGTGGCCAGAGAAAACAATGTGGATTTGATATTGAGTGTCGGCGGCGGCTCCTGCTGTGACTATTCCAAGGCCGTTTCCGTTTCCGCATGGTGCGATGAGGATCCTTGGGATAAATATTACCTGCGCATGGAAGATGTGGACAATAAAATTATCCCCGTTGGCTGCGTACTGACAATGGTAGGCACGGGCAGTGAAATGAACGGCGGCTCTGTCATCACCAATACAGAAAGCAAGCTGAAAATCGGCCATGTATTCGGGGATAATGTATTCCCGAAATTCTCCATCTTGAACCCGAAGCTGACCTATACCTTGCCGAAATATCAGATGGTAGCAGGTTTCTATGATATTTTCAGCCATATCTGTGAGCAATATTTCTCCGGCACCGATGATTCCACTTCCGATTATATTATGGAAGGATTACTAAAATCTCTGATTCACAGCTCCAGAATTGCTGTAAAAAATCCCGAAGATTATGAAGCCCGCAGTAACATCATGTGGACGGCCACTTGGGCGTTAAATACACTGGTGGCAAAGGGAAAAACCACCGACTGGATGGTGCATATGATCGGGCAAGCCATCGGCGCATATACCGATGCCACTCACGGCATGACTCTGGCGGCTGTTTCTCTACCCTATTACCGCCACATCTGCCCTTATGGTCTGGCGAAATTCAAGCGCTTCGCTATCCACGTATGGAACATAAATCCCGAAGGAAAATCCGATGAACAGATTGCCGAAGAAGGCCTTCTTGCACTGAAAAACTGGATGGAAGAAATCGGTTTGGTTATGAATATCCGTGAATTAGGCGTAACGGAGGATATGCTGGAAGGCATTGCTGACGCCACATTTATCTTAACGGGCGGTTATAAAACACTGACCAAAGAAGAAGTCATCGACATTCTGAAAGAAAGTATGTAATGCACTTGACGAAAAGGAAGAATTTATATGAAAACCTGTCTGGTCTTTATTTTATTAGGCGTATTGACCGCCTGCACCGTCGATGGGGACAGCATAGCAAAAGAAGCACAAATTCCACAGCAGGAATTTGACGCAAAAACAGAAAAACCTGCGGAAAGCCCTACTATGACTCTCCAAATCGGAGAAAATACATTTTCCGTCACACTGGAGGCAAATGAAACCACCGAGGCACTTTTGGAATTGCTCCCTCTGACCTGTTCTATGTCGGAGTTGAACGGAAATGAGAAATTTGCCTATCTGCCCCAGTCATTACCAAAAAAAGAGTATTCCCCCGGTGAAATTCATGCAGGAGATATTCTGCTGTACGGAGATGATTGTCTGGTATTGTTCTATCAATCCTTCCCTACCAGCTACCGCTATACCTACATTGGCCATATCGACAATATAGAAGGATTGGCACAGCTGGACGGTGCGGGAGATATTACCGCCAACTTTACAACATAAAAAATAGGCATGGATGATGGGATTTCCCATACCATGCCTTTTTTATGGATTCTATTTTTGCTCCAAAATAATCTCAATGCAATAAACATCGGATTCTTGGGCAAAATCTGTGAGCCGTTGTGCATCGCCGATTTTATTGAGCCGTTCATAGAAAACCTCTGCCTGCTCTGCGGGTATCACAGCACAAATGCTGTTCCCATCGCCGCTTTCCTCCACCGCACCGCCCAAAACTTCAATACATTCCCGTATGTCAATTTTGGCGGCATCTATTGTTTCTACCCGTAAAACCACCCTATCACCGGCGGCTTCATCAGCAGCGGCACTTCGAAAAGCAACAGATTCTTCTTCAGCGGCCGCATCATCAAGCATACCTTCATCGCTTTCATTTGAAAGAGATGAGGCGGTTTTTTTCTTGCTTTGTTCAGGCACAGCTATCTGCTCCATAGCTGCCTTGCCTTCTGTTTCTCCTGCATCAGGCAAACTCTTTGCCGTTATAGTTTCCGTCATTTCCATCGTTTCATCGGCAGACTCCGTCATCTGCACACTAACCCCATAATCGCCCTGCCGCAAATGCATAACGCCTTTTATACCACCCACAGCCACAATCAACAGCATCGCCGCAGCCACAAGGCTCATCTGTTTCCATTTCGCCGTGGTTTTTCCGGCAGGAATCGGCAGTACCTTCGCCCCGTTTTCCTCTCGCAAAGCTTCCATCAATTCGGCATGATAACCTTTGGGGAGTGCCTCATCAGAAAGGGTATGCAAGGATTCCAGCATGGTCTTACAGTCTTCCATTTCCTTACGGCACGCCGCACATTCCGCCAAATGAATTTCGATTTCTTTTGCTTCTTCCGCCGTAGTTTCCTGTTCCAAATAGGCCCAAAGCAAGTCCCTGCATCGCTCACATTTCATGGAATCCCCCCTCCTTTCTCTTGTTCTGACGAACGGGTTCTCCCTTTCGTTCCCCGGTTTTCAGCAATTCCGCTTTACATTGGTTTCTGGCTCGGGAAATTCTGGATTTTACCGTACCCAAAGGCAGTTCTACGATTTCTGCGATTTCCTCATAGGAAAAACCCTGTATATCCCGCAAAATCAGCACTGCTTTATGCTCCGGCGAAAGCAGTTCCAAGGCTTGCCGGATTTCTGCCGCTTTTTCCTGCCGCAACAGATACTCCTCCGGCGTTTCTTTTCCATCTGCAACCTGCTTTCGCATACGCCCTCTTTCGCTCTCTAACTCCTGTTCCAGAGAATCGGTCTGTTTCCCCCTCCGCCGACGTATCTCGTCAATGGAGGTATTCACCGCAATGCGGTACAGCCATGTGGAAAAGGCCGAACGCTCGTCAAAATTTCCGATATTTTTGAAAGCTTTCAAAAAAATCTCCTGAGAAATATCCTTGGCATCCTCCTCGTGTCGGAGCATACGCAATGTTACATGATAAACAACTTTTTCATGCTGCAAAATCAATTCCCCGAAGGCCTCCACATCTCCCTGCTTCGCACGGGCAATGAAAGCCTTCTCTCCCTCTTCCGTTTTCGGCATGGCTGTCCACCTCCGTTTCTCTGTGTCCTTTTTCGGACGGTTTTTTAGGGTAAAATACCATCTCGACTACCGTCTCGATGGGATTTCTCGTCAAAGTGTCCCTTGCGCAAGCGCAGTGACACCTTTCCTCGTTATGGTACCATAATGCAACCATGACGTAAACGCTTTTTCCAATAGAAAAAGCCCTGTTCCAAGAACAGAGCATTTTTTCTAATTTTTTATTTTTTCGTCTGCATAATTTCGATGACTTTCATATCCACTGCAGAAAGTCCTTCGTGAGATAGCTTTGTCAAGTTTCCAATGGTATCCTCCACAGCGGTACTGATGATGCCGTCAGAAGCCTGGATAATACTATTATCCATAGCATATAGTGCGGCATAAACCGCTTCGCCTGCACAGATTGCCAATTTCAATGCACAGCCGCCCTTTGCACCGTCACAAAACATACCTGCTACGCCGCCCATCATATTCTGCACTGCGCCGCAGATTTGTTCCAAGCTGCCGTCCATCATATACACCATGCCTGCGGCACAGCCTGATGCCGCCAATGTCGCCCCACAGATAGGCGAAAGCCGTCCCACATGATATTTCATATACATGGTAATGAGCATACCTAAAAATTCCGCCCGCAGCATTTTTTCCTCGGAAACGCCCAAATGCTTTGCCGCAACTGCCGTAGGCAGCATGGTTTCAATCCCCTGATTGCCACTGCCCAGATAGGTCATCACAGAGCCGTTGCCGCCGCTCATACGGAAATCGCTGGCAGCCGCTACTGTCCGCTTTACATCTGTTACCATATCATTTGACAGCTTGCCTGCATTGGCAAGATTCCGCAGGGCAGGCCCTACCCCAATGGCATATTTTTTCTGCATCCCGATTTCTGCAATGGCAAGGTTCATTTCGACGCCTTCCTTAATGAAACCGAGATCTTTCACGTCTACTTCATTTGCCCATTTCAAAAAATCCGCAAATGTATGTTGGGTAATATCAAACCCGCCGTGGCTTTCCGCCGCTTCTACCTGCACCCTATTATCGGTCAGCACTTTGCCGTCCTTCTCCGCAAACACCAGATTATCATGGGAATCCTCCGTAATGGTATGAGCCGATTCCTTAGCATTGGAGGCAGTACATTCAATATAGAACTGACTGCTGGAAAGCACCTTTACCGTCACAAATCCTTTATCAATCAGTTTTTGCGCCTGTGCTACCAGTTCATGGGTCACTGCCGCAAAAATCTCCATGGTGTTGCCAGGCTTACTTAACAAAAAACCCAGTACACAGGAAAGCTCAATGCCATGGGTATCGGCATTTGGAATTTCTACGCTATACGCATTTTTGAAAATATTGGAGCTGATAACCATATCCAGATGGGTCGCCGGCTCTGCCAATCGTTCACAGGTTCTGGAAACAGCAAGACCGATAGCCACAGGCTCCGTACAACCCATACTGGGCTGCATTTCGCTCTTAATTGCATCAAAAATCAAATTCATATCCATATGTCATTCCTCCCATGCTCTATTTCCATTCCTTATTTGTATTTTTATATAGAATATAGAGCAATTTTTGTGCCAAAATAAAAACAGCCATTTTTCGAGCTGTTTTTACAAAGTAATTTATCACTTTTGAGAAATGTTTTTTCTTTTCTTATCTTGAAAACCGTATCATCTCTGAATTTCTATGGAAATCCGTATTCATCCGGGGATTTCGGCGTTAGAAACAGGGTTAGTTTCTTCTGTTTTACGCTTCGCAAAATTATTCTCATATTTGAAAATAATTATCATATTTGAGAACTTATAAGAGGTCATATTTTTTCAATTTTCGGTATAACGTCGCTCTGCTGATATGTAGTGCCTCTGCCAAGGCATTTTTCTCCGCCAGAGTGGCATCTTTTGAAATCATGCTCCCCAGCACTCGTTTTTCATATTCTCCCATAATCTCTTCCAAAGACCAATCCTCGTAACCCTTTTCGGAGCGCAGAACAATATGCTCCGGCAAATCGGAAAGCTGTATTCTCTGCCCCTCTGCAATATTCGCCAAGTATTCAATGATGTTTTTCATCTCCCGCACATTCCCCGGCCAATCATAGCTCATCAGCGTTTGCAGAGCTTCGGGGGATACGCCCAGCATATGCTTGCCCAACCTTTGATTATAGTAGGCAATATAATAATCAATCAGTGCCGGTAAATCCTCTTTCCGCTTTCGTAAAGGCGGCAGCTCAATGGGTATGATATTCAAGCGGTAATACAAGTCCTCCCGAAAGGTTCCTTCCTCCACCATTTGCTCGATATTTTTATTCGTGGCACAAATCACCCGAATATCAATCGGAATGGGCTTATTGCCGCCGATACGCTCCACCTTATTTTCCTGCAACACCCGCAGCAGCTTCGTCTGCACATGGAGGGGCATATCGCCAATTTCATCCAGAAAAATTGTACTCCCATGAGCCAATTCAAATTTCCCGATGGAACCGTGCTTTTTCGCCCCTGTAAATGCCCCTTCTTCATAGCCGAACAGCTCACTTTCCACCAAATTTTCCGGTATCGCCGCACAGTTAATGGAAATCATCAGCTTATCATGCCTGTCACTGAGGGCATGAATCATTTTTGCCATAATTTCCTTCCCCGTGCCGCTTTCGCCACGTAAAAATACGGTAGAATTGGATTTTGCTACCTTTTTCCCAATCCGAATGGCTTCCTGCATTTTGGGGCTTTTCCCTACGAAAGACCAGCTTTTGCCTGCATCATGGAGTACCTTCAGCTGTTGTTCCAGACGGTCATTGGTTTCATCGGTATAAAGCTTGCTTTCCAAAAGCACGCACATATATTTCAAGAATTCCTCCAGCTTACTGCGGTTTTTCAAGAGATTTTTCCTTTGCTCCTCCCGAAAGGCAATAATAGAAATCACACCGACTACCGCCCCCTCCTGAAAAATAGGGTACGCCAGATTGGCAAGCTCCTTACACTCGCCTCGTTTTTCACAGCCGATACAGTTCTCGTCTTTTGTCACGTCCCGTATGATACCGCTTTCTCCGGAGGTCAGAATACGATTGAAGAAATTCCCATGGGCCACCGTATGTCCAATCTCCCCTGCATAATCACCGGTTCCCGCCACGCGAATCAGTTCATTATCCACTACGGTAACGTCTGCCTCCAATATAGATGCAATGGCTTGCACATATGCCTGTATAAAAGATTGTATTTTCATCAAAGCCGTCATGGTTCTCGCCTTCTTTCGGATTGGTTCTTTCTTTAGCATAGCATAACTTTTTTCGTTACACAATCCGCCGATTTTCGGAAATAAAAAGCACCTCTTTTTGTACCGACCCCCAAAAGCCAGACCTATAATCTAACGATTGGGGGTCGGTACAGTTTCTCAAGAGATGCTTCTTCTTCACGCTTCCGGAACGCCTTCTTCGTGGTAATGCTTTTCTTCCCGATGCTCATTCAGCACCACCTGTGCAATATTCATAGCATGGTCGGACACACGCTCCAGATTGCTCAAAAGTTCCAAGAAATGGATACCTGCATTGACGTTACATTCCGCATTAGACAGGCGGTCAATATGCCCTGCACGCAGCTTCTTCTCCAAATCATCGACCTTATCCTCTAAAGAGGCCGTTTTCACCGCAAAGCTGATATCATCCATCTCCAGCGCCAAAATGGCATTATCATAGCTGGAAAGTGTGGCGGAAACCATTTCCTGCAACTCCTCCATGGCCATGGGTGAAAAGGAGATGCCTTCCCGTTCCATTTCCTCTGCCAATTCCGCAATATTCTCCGCATGGTCGCCCACACGCTCCATATCGCTGACCGTATTCAAAAGCGAGGTCACCGTTTCATTATCCCGATCGCTCAACTGCAGCATACACAGCTTAATCAGATATTCGGAGATACCGTCGCAAAGCCTGTTCACAACAGTTTCCCTCTGCTTAACTTCGGCAATTGTTTCATCATTTTTATCCCGGAATGTACTTAATGCAGTTTCTAAATTCTCTCTGGCAATATGCCCCATACGAATGGTTTCCAGCTTTGCCCCTTCCACCGCCAAACTGGGGGTTTGCAGCATACGCTTGTCCAAATGCACCAATCGGCCTTCGTCGGTAGTCTCCACCTCCGTAATGCCGTTCATACGCATTGCCAGAAGGATAATCCACTTAGAGAAAGGTATCAGCAATAATGTAGTGCCGATATTAAACATTGTATGAATGGCACTGATTTGCGTTTGGTTGATGATACCCGAACCAATAGAAGGGTCTATTTTAGTAAACAGTACCATAGCAATGATACTGAAAATAACAGTACCGCTGAGATTAAACATCAAATGCATATACCCAACGCATTTTGCATTTTTACTGGCACCCACACCGCTGAGGATTGCTGTAATACAAGTACCGATATTCTGTCCCATAATGATAAACACTGCCGCATTGAAAGGCACCAAACCCGATGCTGCCAGGGAAAGCAAAATACCCTGTGCCGCGGAGGAGCTTTGTATCACAGCCGTTACCACCGCACCGGCAAGAATACCCAGGAAGGGATTTTGCCCCAATCTGACAAACATATCCCTGAAAAAGCTGGACTCCTGCAAGGGAGATACGGAGCTGGACATCATGCCCATACCAATGAACAAAATACCAAAACCGATGATAATGGAAGCAAATTCCTTTTTCTTCATATTTTTGCCGGTAATCATAATAATGACACCTGCCATAACTGCCAACGGTGCAATGGTGGCCGGACTGAACATTTTCGCCCATTCCGCACTGGAAACCAACCAGCCTGTTGCCGTTGTACCGATATTGGCCCCCATAATGACGCTAATGGCTTGGGTCAGGTTCATCAATCCTGCATTAACAAAGCCCACAATCATAACCGTTGTTGCCGAGGAACTTTGCACAATGGCGGTAACCAAGGCACCCAATAAAATCCCCATAAATTTGTTATGCGTCAAAGCCTCCAAAATACTCTTCATTTTAGAGCCGGCGGCATTTTGCAGCCCCTGCGCCATAATATTCATGCCATATATAAACAGCGCCAAGCCACCAATAAACGGAATGATGATTTCTGAATAATGCATATTCTCCTCCATTCGTTTTCCCACAATTCTGCGTTGTAAAAAGGTGAGGTGCATCAAAAATTCTCTTCACCCTGCACAATCATACCATAAAGGCGAACCTGCCGCAATTATATTTCATCACTTTCCGATTTTTTTGTCGTTTTTCCAAGAATTCTGAACGAATTCTTAACACCGATATCAATTATGCATTTCCTCCGGCAAAACAAAACCGCCGCCGGCAACATACTCCCCGTCATAAAGCACAAGGGATTGCCCCGGCGTAACAGCCCGTTGAGGTTCATCAAATACACACTCCAGTGTGTCTTCCCCAACCATGCGTACCGTACACCATGCCGCCTTATGGGCATAACGTATCTTTCCCTGCAAACGCATACCGTCCGTAAAGCGTTCCACAGCCATATAAGAAAGATTTCCCGCAAATAAACGACGGCGGAACAATGCCTCATTTTCGCACAATACCACCTGATTTTCAAACGGCTTTACACCATAGACATACATAGGCTTGCCAAAAGCAATGCCCAGTCCTTTCCTTTGTCCGACAGTATAGTGAATCAACCCCTTGTGGCGTCCCAGTACATTTCCCGCCATATCCACAAAATCACCAACCTTGCCTGCACCGCCCTGCTGTGCAATAAAAGCCGCATAATCCCCATCGGGTATAAAGCAAATATCCTGACTATCGCTCTTTTTCGCCACAAAACCATCAATATTTTCCGCAATTTGGCGCACCTGTTCTTTGTTATACTCCCCGATGGGCAGCAGCATAGCTTGCAGCTGCTCCTGTGTCAGCCGATAGAGGGCATAGGTCTGGTCCTTCGTTGCCGTAGCAGAATTGCGAATGGCATATCTTCCGGTTTTGGGGTGTTTTTCAATACGGGCATAATGGCCTGTGGCAATATGGTCTGCCCCCAGTTCTTGTGCCTTATCCAAAAGTGCCTGCCCCTTGACCCATCTGTTGCAAACGATACAGGGATTGGGGGTCAGCCCTTTTTGATAATTTTCTATGAAGTGATCCACTACATTTTGGCGAAATTCTTTCTTAAAATCCAATACCTCAAAGGGAATTTCCAGCTTTTGCGCCACACGAGAAGCATCTGCAATGGCTTTTTGCGTATTTTCTCCCGGCCACATTTCCATCGTCACACCAATGACATCATAGCCCTGCTCCTTCAAAAGATAGGCGGCAACGGTGCTGTCCACCCCGCCGGATAATCCAACTACTACTTTTTTCCCCATACTACACACCTCTTTTTCCATGTTTCAGCCTTTTTAAGGCAGTTTGAAAGCGTTCTCGCCTATCCTTACGCAATATCCGTCTGGCATAGGCAAAAGTAGCCTCTTCCCCTTGCTCTGCCAGCATTTTTAGGAGTTTCTCCAATAACGCAAAGGATTCCGGGTGCATCACCTCATGAACCCGCCTGCCCTTTTGGTGGTACTCCCACGGGCTTGCATTCGTATAGCGTTCCTTTTGGTAAACACGGCAGGCGGCAATGCGATCCATGCACATTTCCACCACATACCGCACGGGCATTTTCATGCCGCCCAAAAGCTGATTCGGCTTCGTGGTATAATCAATCCAGTATTCAAAGTGATGCTTATTCCGTCCCTTATGATGCAGCCACGAGGCAGAATAGCCCTTCGCCTCTTTTTCCGCATTATTGGGGCTGCGATCCCCTTGAAAATATTTGGCTCCTACCAAAAATTCCGTAGGGCTGTATTTGGATAAATCATGCACCAAACCCTGCCAATAAAGCCCTACCCGAAAGCAATAGCGCCGTACCAAATGCCGATGCTCTGTAATTGTCCGAAAATGCTCCAATGCCTTCATGCCGTTCCTCCCTGTCTGCGGCGAATTCGTTCAGCCAAAAAACAGCCGACGCTCTATGACCGCCGACCGCTTTTATTGGTCGTTCCTGTTCTTATTTTACCAGTTTGGAAATGGCTTTGAAATGGGGTGTACCTGCCCCCTGTACCAATTCAAACAAAACACCCTCACAGGTGGTCACAAAAGCCCCCTCCTGCGTGGCTCTCTGTATTCCATATTCCTTATTATATACCATTCTGGAGCCGACACAATCCGCCACTACAAACACACGATAGCCTTCCTGCAATAAATCCATAATGCTCTGTAATACGCAGATATGCGCTTCTGCACCGCAAACCAAAACAGTTTTCTTGCCCTGTGCTTTCATCCATGCGGCAAATTCCTCACAGCCCAAAGCACTGAAGGAAGTTTTATCCATCGGCACAAAATCTCCCAAGGCTTCCTTCATCTCGGGAACCGTATCCCCCAAGCCTTTTGTATACTGCTGCGTCACAGCGATGGGTATGCCAATCTCCCGCAATCCCTTTGCCAATATGGCGGATTTTCCAATCACATCTTCCCGATTGGCGATGGCAGGCATCAGCTTCTCCTGAAAATCAATAAACAATGCAACGGTATCTTCTGCCAAAATTCTCATAGCTTTTTCCTCCCGAATTTAATATGACCTTATTTTATCGCATCCGAAAGGAATTGTCTACTTTTTTAGTGGTGTATGTCCTACATATATTTCCTCATGTGCTGTAAGGCACTTTTTTCCAAACGGGACACCTGCGCCTGACTGATGCCAATTTCCGCACTGACTTCCGTCTGGGTCTTTCCCTCAAAGAAGCGGAGGGATACGATTTTTTTCTCCCTTTCGGAAAGATGCACCATGGCCTCATTCAAAGAAAGGTTTTCCATCCAGAGCTTATCGCTGTTTTTCTCATCGCTGACCTGATCCATAACAAAAAGAGTATCTCCGCCATCATGATAAATGGGCTCAAACAATGAAACCGGGTCTTGTATGGCGTCCATGGCCATAACCACCTGCTCTCTGCCCAATCCCATTTCCTTGGCAATTTCCTCCACACTGGGCTCCTTTTCTTTCTCTGCCATCAGCCGCTCCTTCACCTGTAAGGCTTTATACGCCGTATCCCGCAGAGAACGACTGACCCGAATGGTATTATTATCCCGCAGATATCGGCGTATTTCCCCGATAATCATGGGGCAAAAATACGTAGACGGCATGACCTGCATATTGATATCAAAGTTATCAATGGCCTTAATCAGCCCCACTACTCCTATCTGGAATAAATCGTCCATATTTTCGTTTCTGTTTTCAAAACGCTTGATGATGCTCAATACCAGCCGCAGATTGCCTTCAATCAGCATTCGTCTTGCTTCCGTATCGCCCGCTTTGCATTTTATGAATAATTCCCTTGCCTCCGTTCCGGTCAGAACAGGCAGGGAAGATGTGTTGATGCCGCTAATCTCTACTTTGCCGTAGTAACCCATCCTCTCACTCCGTTCTATCCTGCATGATTAACAGAGCCTTCTCTGTCCAAAAGGATATATCTTAAATGTTCCCTGCCCATTGGGAAATATACCCGGCAAATATCGTCATTTTCCAAAGACACAATCACATAAAAAATCCATTTTTCGGACATACTTTTTCATAATGAAATACAGAAAAAAGGAGAATTATCATGCAGATTACAGAGCAAAGCCAAGGCATTCCTACCACACAAACTTTGCGTTACAGCACAAAAATCATAAATCGCTCTATACGCGGGGGAAATCAGCAATATTGGGATAGGGGTTTCGGCAAAATGCAAAACACGGATTTTGAACCCCTGCACTATCGGGACACATAAAAAAGCCTCTTTACGAGGCCTTTTTGCACTTACATCAGCTTATTCATTTCCTTCTTCAGTCTGCCCATGATTTTCTTCTCCAAACGGGAAATATAGGATTGGGAAATGCCCAGAATATCCGCCACCTCTTTTTG
Organism: Anaerotignum sp.; assembly: GCA_017523325.1. Classification (GTDB taxonomy): domain Bacteria; phylum Bacillota; class Clostridia; order Lachnospirales; family Anaerotignaceae; genus Anaerotignum_A. The sequence goes on from JAFWWO010000029.1 coordinate 33,876, forward strand.
GGTGCGTTCCGTAGTTTCCGGCTGTATGCCAAAACGCATCTCCACTATTCGCCGCTCCCTGCCGGACAGCTTTTGCATGGCACTGTTGAGCAGTTCTCGATTGACCTCCTCCTCAATATTTTTATAAATAATATCACTTTCCATCCCCAAAATATCGGAAAGCAACAACTCATTGCCCTCCCAGTCCACATTCAGCGGCTCATCAATGGACACCTCTGATTTTGTTTTGCTGTTTCTCCTCAGATACATCAAAATCTCATTTTCAATACAACGGGAGGCATAGGTAGCCAGCTTAATTTTTTTATCTGTCTTAAAAGTATTGATGGCCTTAATCAACCCAATGGTGCCTATGGAAATCAAATCCTCCACGTTAATACCCGTATTTTCAAACTTTCTGGCGATATAAACCACCAACCGCAAATTCCGCTCTATGAGTATGGATTTGACGTTTACATCGTCCTCCCCACCCAACTGCTCCAGCAAAATGGCTTCTTCCTCCGGCTTCAATGGCGGCGGGAATACATCACTGCCGCCTATGTAAAAAACACCGGCCTGCTTCCCTTTTCGCAGGAATTTTTGCAGTATTCTGCTGCCATGGTATTTTGCTAAAAATAATATGTAACGCCAATGCTTCATATCCTATGCCTCCTCTAATAAACAGGGTGGGGTCAGTCCCTCATAAGCCCCTGTAAAGCCTTCAAATGAAATTCCCACAAATATATCTTTATGGCAGATGGTCTGCTCCCCGAAAAACAGCTCCAGCCTCTCCGCCCGTATCCCCCACAGCCTTCCATCGGGATTGCCCAGACTGGTAAAGGCAAGAGATTCCAAGGCAAGCCCTCGTCTTTCTCCCGAAAGAAGAGCCATCTGTTCCTCCGGCGAAAAAAGCGAGCGTACTGCCGCCGATTCCAGAACCACCACGCCCCGTCCGTCCTCCTGCCGCAAGCCGTTTCCCGTATCAATCAGCACACGCCCCTCTGCTCGCCTGCCCCGCCAGAAAATCACCACAGAGCAAAATTCCCGTCGTCTTTGGATATGGGCCTCCACCCACTTCGCCGTCGCTCTCATCAAGATATACGCCATAGCGATTGCCCATAAAAGCAGTTGCCAAGGATACAGATTGTTTTGCCGCAAAATCAGCCCTTCTCCCAGCAGCCGTTGGCTTTGCGTCAGCGTAAACAAAACCGCTATACCGCCGCCCAACAAAAAAGATGCTCCCCATGCCGCAAAAAACAGCCGCAGGAAATTTTTCCACTGCTTCGGCAGATAAGCCGCCCCTAAACCGCACAACAACAGCAGAAAGGACAGCAATATCCCGCCGTTGCGGCGAAATACCCATAGCCACAGGCAATAGAGCATGGCGGAAAGGAAACCGCCCATCAGCAACCGCCACTTTTTTGCCCGAAAGCCTGCAAAACGGCCCGCCATCCACAGCAAAAAACTCTGCATCCCCCAAGTGATAAAAAATAATACGTCTATGTAAACAGATGCCTCCATAGCTTCCCTCCATGCTTTGATTATAGGCAAGCAGAAAGGAAAAATCTGTCGTTTCCGCTGAATCATGCTAAAAAATAGATGACAATAAGCAACAAAAAAACAGCGGCGGGGATTTCTCCCTGCCGCCGTTGTTTTTATGGAATATC
>JAFWWO010000030.1 GCA_017523325.1 Anaerotignum sp.
TTGTTTTGTCGGAGATCTTGAGCCTTTCGAGTATATAGAAGTATATGAAGAGAATGAAAAGCTGAAAAGCGACTGGGAGCATATATTGTCCTTCCAACCTAAACGGGTCTTCTATTCACATAGACCTGAAAGGGTATTGGACAACTGCCCGAGGGCAGACCACAGGGCGAATTCCCGCCAAGAGAGTGAACAGGGATAGGGTGTCTTTTGGCACCCTTTCTATTTTTCATACATATTTCCACCCCATATTTCGTATATTAGACATGGGTGATGAAATTGAAAATCAAATGGAAAGAACTCATTATATGTATTGCAATCCCTTTGGCGGTAGGGGGGCTTTCCGCCCTTTTGACCCGAAACAGCATGGAGCAGTTCAGTCAGCTTAATCAACCGCCGCTGTCGCCGCCGTCGTGGCTGTTCCCCGTGGTCTGGACCATATTATACACATTGATGGGCATAGCCTCCTATCTGGTGCTGACATCGGAGGAAAACAGTGGGCAGGTTCGGCGGGCGCTGACACTCTACGGCGTACAGCTGGCAGTCAATTTTGTATGGCCGCTGTTGTTTTTCCGTCTGGAGGTATTTTTGATAGCCTTCGGGTGGCTGGTGCTGCTGTGGGTGCTGATTTGGTCCACACGGACGGCGTTTTCCCGCATTTCCAAGGCGGCGGGGTATCTGCTGATTCCCTATCTGTTGTGGGTGAGCTTTGCGGGCTATTTGAATCTGGGGGTTGCCATTCTCAATTAAAGAAACAAAAAAGACAGACGCAGGCACCGTCTGTTTTTTTGTCTGCAAAATGCCCAAAAACAGGGTGTTGCCCCTATTTTTTGCAAAAGGACAAAAGGATGTCAAAATGAACGATTGTGCAGTCATTTTCGGGGAAGAGGGCTCGTTCCGAAGAAATGAGAACGACAGGATAGGAAAAAGTGTACGAAAAAATATACAAAAATTTGTGAGATTGTAGAAAATTTCACAGCACCCCTTGCCTTTCTCGGGAAACGTGGTATACTGATATTGTATTCGGGTGGAAAGTTTTCTCCGCCGGTTGTGGTTTTGAATAAGGACTGAACTATTTTTTGGAAATAGTCGGTCTTTGTTTATGCCTGCCGCAGAAATCCCCCCGAAAGCAGTTCTTCAAATACCATATATATGAAAAGGAGAAGTGAAAGAAATGAGAGTATCTGACAGAGTGCTTGCAATGCAAAACTCCCCCATCAGAAAGTTCAACCCTATCGCTGCTGAAGTAAAGGCGCAGGGTACAAAAATCTATCACCTGAACATCGGTCAGCCCGATATTGAAACACCTTCCGTATTCTGGGAAGCAGTAAAAGGTTTTGACCAGAAGGTTCTGGCTTACGCAGATTCCTATGGTCTGCCCGAATTGCAGGATGCAATTATCGATTACTTCAAGAGATTCGATATGAACCTGAAGAGAAACCATGTTTTGATTACAAACGGCGGTTCCGAAGCGTTGACATTGGTATTCCTTTCTCTGCTGAACCCCGGCGATGAAGTTATCGTGGCAGAACCCTACTACACCAACTACCTGACATTCATTCAGGCTGCTGACGGTGTGGTTAAGCCCGTTACTACATACGCAGAAGAAGGTTACAAATATGCAATCAAAGAAAGATTGGAAAAAGTTGTAACAGACAAAACAAAAATGATTTCCATCGTTAACCCCGGTAACCCCACAGGCTGCATTCTGTCCAGAGAGGATATGAAAGTAATCTGCGATTTCGCAAAAGAACATGATCTGTGGATTCTGGCTGACGAAGTTTACAGAGAATTCGCTTATGACGGCAGAGAAATGACCTCCTTCGGTCAGTACCCTGACGTAGAAGACAGAGTAATCATCATCGACTCCGTTTCTAAGAGATACTCCGCTTGCGGTGCGCGTGTAGGCTGCTTGGTTTGCAAAAACGAAGAATACATGGCAGAAGTAATGAAGATTGCTATGGGCCGTCTGTGTGTTCCCACACTGGACATGGTTGGCGCAACCGCTATGTACAAAATGGATCCTTCTTTCTTCAACGAAGTAAAGAAAGAATACGAACACAGAAGAGACGTAACATACGATGCACTGAAGAAGATTCCCGGCGTTGTATGTGAAAAGCCCGGCGGTGCGTTCTATATTGCTTGCAAACTGCCCGTTGAAAATGCAGAAGATCTGCTGATGTTCCTGCTGAAAGAATTCAGAGATAACAACGAAACAGTTATGTACGCACCCATGGAAGGTTTCTATGCAACACCCGGTCTGGGCAAGAACGAACTGCGTATTGCTTATATCCTGAATGCAGACGATATGAAGAGAGGCGTTGAACTGCTGGGTAAGGGTATCGAAGCATATAAGGCAGCAGGCCATAAATAAGATATTTTTATATAGCTTGCAAAAGGCACTCCCAAAAGGGGTGCCTTTTTTATGCAGATGAATTTCGTAAAAGGTTTTTGCGGGAGAGAGAAATTTATGGTATCATATTCACGAAAGCATGAGCCGTGCGGGCAGAGGCTCCTAGGCAGGCGAGGGTGTGCTTGCACACATTCGACTGTTTAGGAATGTCTGCACATAGGGCGAAGCCCGTGATGAGCAGGGGAAGCCTACGAATTGCACGGCGAAATTCGACACAAAGTGGGCGAAGCCTGTGAATTGCACGGCCATTGCGAGAAACCCATCGAAACAGCAGTCGAGATGGTATCCTAATAAGCAGAAAACCAAAGAACCGATTCCCCGCCGATGAAAACGGGCAATCGTTGCAAGGTCATTCCTTTGCGGAAAGGAGAAACGATGAAAAGAATATTCGCAGGCGTATTGGCCATGGCGGTGTGCTGCACAACGGCCTTTGCCCATCCGCCCATTCATGTATTTGTCGATGGCGGGGAGGTTTCCTTCGACCAGCCGCCTATTATAAAAGAAGACCGTACTTTAGTGCCTATGCGGCGGATTTTTGAGGCATTGGGCACCGGTGTGCGGTGGGAAGAAAGCACCAAAACCGTCACAGCCATGAATACGGAGGACGTCATTGTATTCCGTATCGGAGAGAAGGAGCTGTATAAAAACGGGAAGCCGGTATATACCATGAGCGTTCCTGCGCAAATTGTCAATGACCGTACATTGGTGCCTTTGCGTGCCGTGGCGGAGAGCATGGGGGCGAATGTGGCATGGGACGGCAAGGCGTATACCATTCATATTACCTCCCCCCAAAAGGAGGAACAGCCCATTCCCGCCAACCAAACCGTGCAGAATGTACCGAAGGACGGGGGCTTTTTGACAGAAATCAAAGCACCTGACGGTACGGTTGTGCTGACGGCGAAGCTGGAATGTGATATTCTGAAGGGCAGTGATGCCGGTGTCAGTGCCGTCAATACGTCACTGGCCAATGAAACCTTTGCCAAGGGGCTGGGCTTTGTGCGGGAATACGCCAACCGTGCCCTCCAGGAGTATGCCAAAAACCCCAAAGGCTTCTTGCCCTACTATATCGTAGGCAATTACCGCCTGATGCGGGGGGAAAATGGCTATGCCTCTTTTTTGGCCTCTGTTTTGGAGTATAACGGCACAGGCAGTGGCAAACGAACGGATTTTTCCCATACCTACGCCCTTTCCACGGGGAAAGAGGTGCAGGTGACGGAGCTGTTGCCCGATAGCCAAAAGGATTTGGAAGCCCTTTGGGAGGTGTCCTTTACGGCCATGATAGATGCGGCGCCCGATTCCTTCTACCGTAACGCAACGGAGCGGCTGAAACGGAGCCTTTCCGATGTGGAATTTTACCTGACGAAAGAAGGCATTGTGTTTTACCTGCCGCCGGAAACCATTGCGCCTGCCGAAGCGGGCGTGGTCAGCTTTGAGGTGACGTATGAGGTGAAATGAGTTGGAGGACGGCGAAGCATGGCATGGGGCCTCCCCTCGTCTGTCGTTCAAATGGGTTTTTCTCCCCGGAGTACCGCAAAAAAAACCTCCATCACTTGATAAAGCTCGTTCTCAAGGGCGGTCAATTCATCACTGATTTTCCCTGCTGCTATGAGATAGCGGGCGGCCAGACGGTCATCATAGTTTTGCAATCCGTCTCGCAACACGAAGGAAAATGCACAAATGGTATCCAATCGAGTGAGTAAATCCTGTAAATTTCGCAGAGCTTCTTTCATGGTTGTACCTCCTTTCCTGCGAGGCATAGTGTGCCGTTGTAAAACGGGTACGGTATCCTATGGAGATAAAGATAACTGCGGGCATTTTGCGGTTTGTTTGCCGATGATATATCTTGATTACATATTAACACTTAACAAGTGTCTTTTCAAGAATTTTTTACCGCAAAAGCACACAAAAACAACACTTATTAAGTGTGTTGTTTTGTGCTATATCGCTATTGGAAAAGGAGGTATCGGGTGTGGCATATACAGAACGGAAAAAAATCAATAACAAGAAATGGGACGAAAAAAATCTCAAACGAATCAGTTTAGCAGTGCCTATTGACTTGGCTGAAAAACTGGAACAGTATTTGGAAGAAACAGGAATGAGCAAAAATGGGTTTATTGTTTCCCTCATTCGTGAAAAAATGGAAGCATTGGGAAAGTGAACGCATGAAAAAATCGACGGAGTAAATCATAAAGGAGAACCCCGGGGTTCTCCTTTTTTTGCATTTATTTTTTATGAAAGTACGTTTGTTTTACTCCCTTGTAAATTCCACTGCCACGGGCTGTCCGTCCACTATCAGAATGAGGCGATAATCTCCCTCCGGCAGTGTGCCGATGAGAGTTTTCCATTTGATTTCCAGTTCCTTTTCGCTGCCTGCGGGCAGGGACTCTGATTTATCCCGCTTCCAAGCGGAATCTCTTGTGCCGCTAAATTCCGCCCAATGGTCCTTCTTCCACTGCTCCATATGGAATTCTATGGGGTCATAGGAAAGATCTGTATCGGAATGATTGCTTAATAAAAATGTAGCGGCGGAGCGTGTGAGGGTACCCTCCTTGACCTCCAGCGTGACCCCTTCAACGGTATTGACTTGGGAGAATTGGGTTGTTGTATCAGCGCAGGCGGTCAGTATAAAAAGCAGTAGGGTAAGTAATGCGAAAAATCGTTTTTTCATATGGGTTCCATTCCTTTCTGACTTTGTTGTATTCTAACATATTTTTGCTTTCGACACAAGGAATGTTGCCCTTGGTTTTTTGCGGGATAATATTTTCCGATGAGGGTTTCTGTTTTCCTATCCGTCAAATCAAAATTTTCCTCCGCCGAATTATATGGATAGCGGTAGTTGCGGTTGAGCTTTGCCCGCCGGCTTTATTTTCTCAAGTCATCTAAAAGCTGGGTTTTATTTTCTGTTTTTTCGTCCTTCATTTTAATGACTTTTGCAGGAGAACCGGCCACCACAGCACCGGCGGGAACATCCTCTGTCACCACAGCGCCGGCGGCAACCACGGCATCTTTACCGATACGCACGCCTTCCAGCACAACGGCATTGGCGCCGATCATTACGCCGTCCTCCACGATAACGGGGGTGGCGCTGGGGGGTTCCAACACGCCGGCCAGCACAGCCCCTGCGCCGACATGGGCATTTTTGCCGACAGTGGCTCTTGCGCCCAATACGGCATTCATATCTACCATAGTGCCTTCGCCGATTTCTGCGCCGATATTGATAATTGCGCCCATCATAACAACGGCGTTTTTCCCGATTTTTACCCGATCTCGAATGAAACAGCCGGGCTCAATGCGGGCTTCAATATTCGTGATGTCAAGCATAGGTACGGCGGAATTTCTTCTGTCATATTCTGTGTAGCTATCCTGTATGCGGTCTGCATTTTCTGCCAAAACCTGACGGACTGCCACGCCATCGCCGATTAAAACCCAGAAATCGCCGTCGCCAAACAGCTTAACGCCTTCCGGCACTTGGGCTTTGGCAAGGTCGCCCTTGACATAGACCTTCAAAGGGGTTGCTTTTTTCGCCTCTTTGATATATCTGGCAATTTCATAGGGATTTGTCATATCGTAATCCATGGGGTTCGCTCCTTTCAGAATAAAAAAGTAATGGTTGCCCTTTATTATATATGAAAACGGGAACTTTTCCAATAATTTCAGAAAATAAATTGACAGGAGGGCAAAAAAATGGAAAAATCAAAGGAGCGGAGCAGAAATCCGCTTGATAAATCAAACAGAACAGAGAGGAAAATCGTATGGACGCATATTTCAAAGCCATGGAGGAAGAACTGCGGCAGATACGGCGGGAGTTACATCGTATTCCCGAGGCAGGTCTGGCGGAGTATGAAACGGCGGCATATATCAAGCAAAAATTAAGTGCATTTGGCGTGAAACAGGTGGAAAGCTGGCTGGATACTGCCGTGGTGGCGGTATTCGGTCAGGAAGGGGAAAGGGAAACCGTTGCCTTTCGGGCGGATATGGACGGACTTTCCGTCACGGAGCCGCCCCGCCCCTATGCCTCTATCCATGAGGGCATGATGCACGCCTGCGGGCACGATGGGCATATGACTATATTATTGGGCTTTGCCGAATATCTGACGGAACACCCCGAGGTCTATGAGAACCGCCGTATCGTGCTGATTTTTCAGCCGGCGGAGGAGGGCCCCGGCGGAGCGAGGTTATTGATAGAAGCGGGATTGCTGGAGAAATATGGTATCAGGAAGATTATCGGTTGTCATATCTTCCCCCAGGTCATGCAGGGGAAGATTGCCTGCAAAAAAGGCGGTATGATGGCGAGAAACGGGGAGGTTACCCTGCGGATTACAGGCAAAAGTGCCCATGGCGCACAGCCCCAGTTAGGCGCCGATGCCGTATTGGCGGCGGGAGCGGTGATTACTGCCATTCATACCATTTTATCACGGAATATATCGCCCTTGGACAGCGGTGTGCTGACCTTCGGCTCTATCCATGGCGGGGAGGCGTGTAATATCATCGCCAAGGAAGTGGTGCTGGAGGGAACCATGCGTGCCTTTAGCGATGCCGCCTATGAGCGTATGACGCAACGGGTGCAGGAGGTTGTGCAGGGCGTAGCGGCGGGCTATGGCTGTAAAGGCGAAGCGGCGTTTCGGCATATGTATCGGGTGGTGGATAATGACCCCGCCTTGGTACAGGCGCTGCAAAGGGTTTGCGGCGATGCCTATGAGGAAACGCAGCCCTATATGCTGGCGGAGGATTTTTCTATGTATCAGCAGGAGATACCGGGAATATTCTTCTTTTTGGGCAGTAGGAATGAGGAAAAGGGATATACCCACCCCCTCCATAGTGCGGAATTTGACTTTGATGAGGGGATTTTGCCCTTGGCTGTGGAAACATACGCAAAACTGCTGGAGGAAATCTGAACAAGGACGAAAAAAGCGATATTCTATAAAGGGAAGGTGCCGCAACGAGGGCTTGCTGATGTGAACTGCATATTTTGAAAAAGAGTACATCAGGATTATTGCAGAACGGGCTGTCATAATCATTCCTTTGAAACAAATAGGAGGCACAGCATTTAATGCTGCGTCTCCTATTATTATACTTCGTTACGGAACCTTCGCTAAAGAGTATCGCTTTTTCTGTATTCTTAGGTTTTGCCGGGGAACCACCCCGAGGGTCAAAAGCCCTTACGCATCATACTTGCGAATCATGCTGATGCCCAAGGGTGCAGGGCCGTTATGTACGCCGATGGAAACGCCGATTTGATATGCCTCCACTTGGCCCGTAAAGCCGATATCCGCCATGGCTTGGGAAAATTCCGCCAGAAAGGCCTGTGCCTCGGCTTTATCATAGCCGTAGCCGATACATACCCGGTAATCATCGGGGTTTTTATCCGCAAAAAAGGCAATGGCTCGCTCCATAATTTTTTGCAGGGAACGCTTGCGGCTTCTGGCAATGCCGTCAGGGAACAATTCCCCGTTATGCAGATGGATTAGCGGCTTGATTTTCAGGGCGATGGCAGCTGTTTTCAATAGCTTGCCGATACGCCCCCCCTTTTGCAGGTAGGATAAATCCGCCGTGGTATAAAAAATACAGGAGGTTTTTTTCAGTTTCTCTATTTTTTCCACTGCCTCCTCAAAGGAAAGGCCGTCCTGTGCCATGCGTGCCGCCTCCAGCACCAAAAGCCCCTGCTGTACCGTGGCGGAAATACTGTCTATCACGGCGATTTTGGCATGGGGGAACTCCTCCCGCAAGCCTTCTGCCACCATATTCGCCAGCTGAAAGGAGCTGCTGAACTTGGAGGTCAGGTTAAAATAGACCAAAGGCTCACCCGCCTCTAATATGGGGCGGAATACCGCCTCAAAATCCTCCACCGTAGGCAGTGATGTTTTGGGGAATACATGGGGGTTTTCCACCATCTGCTTATAAAACGCCTCCACGGAGATTTCCTGCCGCTCCTTGCGGTATTCCACCCCATCGAAGGAAACATAATAGGGCACAATGCCGATATGATACGCTTGCTCCTGTTCGGGGGTAATATCACAGGAGCTGTCGCTGGTTACTCGAAACAGCATAAAAGTCAAGCCTCCTTGCTTTTCTTTGTCACACATTTTTTCTTAACAAAATCTTAACATAAGTATATGCGTTTTACCAGAAAAAAATTAGTTTTATTGTAAAATCAATTGACAGTAAAATTGTTTTATACTAAAATCATTTCGTGAGAGAAAAAAAGAGTTGCTGCAATAAAAAAAGGAGCTGGAAATTCTTATGGAACCCGTAACCGGCAGAGATGTCATGATCAGTATGCTGTCTTTGGCAAACGAAATTGCCCTCTGGAACAAAGGCAATACCTCCAGATGCCTGATTGAGGAGGATTTGGCAAAGCTGCGCCTGACCCCTCAACAGATGCATTTGTTGGGCTTTTTGTATAGCAATCGGCAGGCGAATACGGTATCTGCCCTTTCGGCGGCACTGCATATCAGCAAGGGGAGCCTTTCGTTGATGCTGTCCAAGCTGACCGGAGGCGGTTTTGTCCAAAAGCAGGCGGCAAAGGGGGATGATGATGGCAGAAAGGTTTATATTTCCCTGACCCCAAAGGGCTATGACGCCGTGGAGAAAATCAAGGACAGTATCATTCGCGGCGGTGCCGGTGCTTTTGAGGAGATGGACGAGGAAAGAAGAAAGCTCCTGTATCATAAATTAGAGGAGATACGCACAATATTCCATGAGGGGGGACTCAAGATATGAAAAAACAAGCAATATTGGCTTTGACCCTGTGCCTTGCCTTGGGAACGGGCTGCGGCAAGGAGGAGGTGGCGGAGGAAAAGGTACTGCGCTCCGTAGAAACCACTACCGTAGGGAAATCCGCCATATCCAGTGCATTTACATATTCCGGAAAGGCGGCACCTTCTAAGGAGGTAGCCGTGGTGCCCACCATACCGGGGAAAGTTACCGGCTTCCGCTATGAGGTAGGGGATAAGGTAGGCGAAAACGCCGTTCTTTTCACCGTAGACGATACGGATTTGCAAAATAACCTGCGTAGTCTGGAGGCCAATTATCACGTTGCCCGGTTAGGCTACGATAACGCAAAAAACACCTATGAGAATAATCTGCTGCTTTATGAGGAGGAAATCATATCCAAGCAGGAAATCGACCAGCTGCAATATGCCTATGAATCGGCGGAGGCACAGCTGGCCTCTATTCAGGTGCAGATTGATAATTTGAAGAAAAACATCGCCGATTGTGCCGTAAAATCCCCTATGAGCGGGGTGATTGCCACCCGTGGGGTGGAGCGGGGCGGGTTTGCCTCCCAAGGGGCACCGGCGTATACGGTCATGGATTTATCGGTCATTAAGGTAGAGGTAGGCGTTTCGGAGCAGACCGTCAATACCATTTCCGTGGGGGACACGGTGGATGTGAAAATGACCGCCGTTTCCGAAGAGCCGCTGAAGGGGAAGGTTTCCACCATCAGCCCTGCTGCCGGGCAGACGGGCACCTATACCGTCAAGGTTACGCTGGATAATCGGGACGGGAAGATTAAGGCGGGTATGCTGGCGGAGGTCAGCTTCACGGTGGCAAGTGCCAGTCAGGCCATTGTTTTGCCTATGAATGCAGTGCTGACCAAAGAGGGCGAAACCTATGTGTATACCTTGGAAAACGGCAGAGCCAAGAAAACCCCTGTGACACTTGGCATTGAATCCGGCGAAACCGTGGAGATTACAGAGGGGCTTTCTGACGGTATGGAGGTTGTCACCAAGGGTCAGACCTATATTTCCGATGGGGAAGAAGTCACTGTCATTGATAAAGAAACGGGCAGGGCAAAAACGGATTTGACCCCGGAAACAGAACCTATGCAGGGAGAGGAGGAATAAGCCATGCTCTCCAAGCTTTGTATCCGCCGACCCGTGACGACCATTATGATAACGCTGATGGTGGTCATTGCCGGCGTGGTTTCCTATATGAATTTGGATCAGGCATTGATGCCCAATGTGGATTTGCCCATTGCCCTTGTCAGCACCACTTATGTAGGGGCGGGGCCGCAGGAAATGGAAAATCTGGTATCTAAGCCTCTGGAGGAGGCCTTGGGTACGGTAACCAATGTGGATACCATTACCTCCATCTCCTCCGCCAATGTATCCATGGTAGTGATACAGTTTGTGGACGGTACGGATATTGATATGGCGGCGGTGGATATGCGGGAGATTTTGGATAGAACGAAATCCCGCCTGCCCGATGGGGCAAACGAGCCTGTTGTCATTAAAATGGATATCAACGCCATGCCCATTTATCTGGGGGCAAAGGCGGAAAATCTGGATTTGAACGATTTGAACGACCTTTTGGAAGATCAGGTGGTGAACCGCCTGGAGCGTATCGAAGGGGTGGCCTCCGTGGGTCTTTCCGGCGGTGTGGAGAAGGAAATCCGTATCACCGTGGACCCGGTGAAGCTGGCGGGCTATGGCATTACCACCCATACCCTGTCCCAGATTTTGGCGGCGGAGAATACCAATCTGCCCTCCGGCGCCCTTTCCCAAGGGGAAACCACGGTGCAGGTGCGTACCATCGGGGAATTTACCTCTCTGGAGGAAATGCGTGCCCTGCCCATTACCACCGGTACGGGTGCGGTCATTCATTTGAGCGATGTGGCGCAGATTGAGGAGGTGGAGGCGGATAGAAATTCCTTTACCCTCATCAATAACGAAAAGGGTATTTTAATTTCTGTGGATAAGCAGTCCACCGCCAATCTGGTGCGAGTCAGCAAGGCGCTGCAGGCGGAAATGGAAAAAATACGGGCGGATAACCCCCAGCTGGAGCTGTATATGCTGACGGATACCTCCGAATATATACAGGTGTCCCTTGCTAACGTGACCCAAACGGCGTTGCTCAGCGGTATCATTGCCTTTTTTGTACTGCTGCTGTTTTTACGCAATCCCGTGACCTCCCTGGTGATTGCCATATCCATACCCACCTCCATTATGGCGACCTTCGCCCTGATGTATGTGACGGGTATCAATATGAACGTCATTTCCATGGGCGGCGTTGCCATTGGCATCGGTATGCTGGTGGATAACTCCATCGTGGTGCTGGATAGTATTTATCAGTATTATGAGCGGGGCTATTTGCCGGCGGAGGCGGCGGAAATCGGCGCAAAAGAGGTTGCCATGGCGGTCATGGCGTCGACCTTGACCACAGTGGCCGTATTCCTGCCTGTTTCTCTGGTGGGCGGCACTACCGGCTCTATGATGAAAAACCTTTCCTTTACCATCATATATGCACTGGGCTCGTCTTTTGTGGTGTCGGTCACCTTTGTGCCCATGGCCTGTGCCCTGCTGCTGAGCAGGGAGCAGAAGGAGCGAAAATGGAAAGGACTGATTTCCCGCATACTCGATGTTTGGGATACCCTTTTGGATAAATTAAACAGAACCTATGAAAAAATACTCCGTTGGACATTAAAGCATCGGAAAATGACGGTGTTTACGGTGCTTTTGGTATTCATAGGCAGTTTATGCACTGTGCCTATTACGGGCATGGACTTTATGCAGCAAATGGACGAGGGTGTGGCAAGCATTTCCGTGGAAATGCCCAACGGCACCGATTTGGATGCCACCGAAGAAACCATTCTGGAGGTATTATACCGTTTGCAGACCATTCCCGAGGCAGAAACCGTGTATGCCAATGTAGGGGCGGGTATGATGACCGTCGGCACCTCTACGGGTAATGTAACCATGAATTTGGTGAAGAAAACCGACAGAAGCCGCTCCACGGAGGAGGTCTGCGAGGAGATAAAAACCCTGCTGGGGGATATTCCCGGAGCGGATATTACGGTTTCCGCCTCCGATGATTCCATGGGTTCTCTGGGCTCCGCCGATGTGACGGTAAATGTCTATGGCTACGATTCCGCACAGCTCCATGAAATCGAGCTGGATTTGGTGGAACGGCTTTCCCGCGTGGAGGGGCTTTCCGATGTAACGGGCTCCACAGGGGAAACGGTGCCGGAGGCTATGGTCACCATTGACCGCAGTAAGGCGTCCCGCTACGGCATTACCACAGCGGCCATTGCCGGTGCGTTGAATACGGCCATTTCCGGCACAACGGCAACGGCGTATAAAGTCAACGGCTCGGAGATAGATGTGGTTCTTCGTTATAATACGGAGGAGCTGAATTACCTGTCGGATTTGCAAAATATGACCGTTACCTCCGCCTATGGCACACAAGTGCCGCTGTCCGATGTGGCGAAGGTTTCCATGGGGGAAAGTGCCACCTCCATTTATCGGGAAAACCAGAAGAATTATGTGACACTGGAGGCAAATGCCAAGGGACTCAGCGGCAGTGAAGCCCAAAAGCTGGCAAAAGAGGTATTGGACGCCTATTCCTTCCCCGAAGGGTACAATTATAAATTTTCCGGTATGCTGGAGATGATGAACGATTCCTTCAGTAAGCTGACGACTGCCATGATTGTGGCGATTTTGCTGGTGTATATGATTATGGCATCCCAGTTTGAAAGCCTGCGGTATCCTGCCATTGTCATGTTTTCCATGCCTCTGGCGATTACGGGGGCGATTTTGGGGCTGTTTATCACAGGCAATACCATTACCATGCCTGCCTTTATGGGCTTTATCATGCTGGTGGGCATGGTGGTTAATAACGGTATCGTTCTGGTGGACTATACCACACAGCTCATGGGACGGGGCATGAACTGCCTTGATGCCCTGACAACGGCAGGCCCCCGCCGTCTGCGGCCCATTCTGATGACAACGCTGACGACCATATTGGGGCTGCTGCCCATGGCCCTTTCCCGCAGCGAAGGCAGTGAGATGATGCATAGCCTTGCCATCAGTGTAATTTTCGGTCTGGCGTTGTCGACTGTGGTAACGCTGATATTCATTCCTGTGGTCTATTTGTGGATGAATGAAAGACGGCGCAAACGCAACGCCAAGCGGACGGCGAAGCAGATTGCCCGCAACGCCAGAGCACAGGTACAGGCATAAAAAATGTTCTGCCGTTGGGGAGTTCCCTGGCGGCAGAATTTTTGGATATATTTTGAAAAGGGGAGCACCCTAAGAGGAATGAGGAGGGGTTTTGATGAAAATCGGTTTGGTTTTGGAAGGCGGCGCCTCAAGGGGCGTATTTACTGCCGGCGTGTTGGATTATCTGATGGAGCAGGACGTAGAGTTTTCCTATGTGATAGGGGTTTCTGCCGGTGCCTGCAACGCCGCCAATTTTGTATCGGGGCAAAGGGGGCGGAGCCGCCGCTGTATGATTCATGCCGATAAGCAGTACAATTATTTCGGTTTTCGCACCTTCCTGCGTACCAGATATCTGTTCGATATGAAGATGGTTTTTGAGGAGATGCCCAATCGGGTATTCCCCTTTGATTATGACGCCTATTTTGCCAACCATACCCGGCGGGAATATGTGGCCACCAACTGCCTGACGGGAAAGCCCGATTATCTCACCGATAGGGGGCAGGACAGGGATTATTTCATACACCTGCTGGAGGCGTCCTCCGCCATGCCCGGTGCGGCGCCGGTGGTCGATGTGGCAGGGGTGCCCTATGTGGACGGCGGGCTGACGGATTCCATCCCCGTGCGTCGGGCCTTGGCCATGGGTTGTGATAAGGTGGTGGTCATTGAAACCAGAGGGCAGAATTTCCGTATGAAGCCCAATAAAGGGGCGCGGGTCATTGCCCGTATGTACCGCAAATACCCTATTTTGGCTCAAAGGCTGAAGGAGCGTCCCCGTATGTATAACCGTACATTAGCCCTAATCCGTAAGCTGGAGCAACAGGGCAGGGCCTTTGTGTTCCGCCCCCGTATGCCGGAGGTCAAGCGGACGGAAATGAACTATCATACCCTCATGCGGTTTTACGCCCACGGCTATCAGGAGGGAAAGCGGCTGTATCCGGCGTTGAAGGAATTTATGGCGGATTCTTAAGATTTTCCGTCAGAAGTGGCGCTTGTGCCCAAATTGTGCTACCATACCCCTAAACAGGCAGATTTGCGTGGAAAGGGGTATTTTATTTGAGAAAAAAGGGAGAATTACTGTTTTTGACAGCTTTGGCATACGCCTTTTTGGGATGGTGCTATGAGGTATTTCTGGAGGTTGTGGTGTACCATTGGGGCTTTTCCAATCGGGGCTTTTTGCATGGGCCCTATTGCCCCGTCTATGGCTTTGGGGCGTTGCTTTTGCTGGCGTGCCTAAGGCCTATTCGGCAAAAACGGCTGCATTGGCGGGGGATTCCCCTTTCGCCCTTGTTGGTGTTTTTGGGCACAATGGCGCTGACTACGGCGCTGGAGCTTGCCACCAGCTATATTCTGGAGGCGGTGACAGGGGGCTGGCTTTGGGATTACCACCGCTATGCCCTGCAATTTGACGGACGGATTGCCTTAAACCCCAGTGTCCGCTTTGGGCTGGGCGGGGTATTGATACTCTATGGCATACAGCCCCTGCTGGAAAGATTTGCCTCATGGCTTGGGGAAAGACGGTGCCATATTCTGGCGTGGGTTCTGGGGATTGTATTCCTGCTGGATTTTGTGGTGACGGCAGCGGGTGTGATAGGCGGCTGAACCGATTTTTTTGGTCAGGCTCCGGAAAAAAACGGCAAAAGGGAATAAACCTGCCCTCTTCTGCTTATATTAGGGGTAAAAGCAGACGCAAGGAGTGGGGTCAAATGAAAGAAAAGGAAGCGCTCATGGACGAGGGCGAGAAGATTTTAGAGGCCATTCGGCGGATACAGATACAGTTGGAATGTGTCCGGCAGTCCTTTGAGGACGCCACCGATGATGCCCTCATTGACAGCTATATTTACGAAATCATCGCCTTACAGAAAAAATACGAATATTTCCTGAAGGCGGCGAAGGAAATGGGTCTGACCTTTGGGTATCAAAAAATCGGCTGAGGAAAAGGGGAGAAGGTATGGGAAATATGGTAATGACGGGGAGCATTTTGGTATGTCTGGTGTTATTGGCATTGATTGCCTTGGCAAAGCCGCTGAAAATATTGTTTCGGCTGTTGTTTTCAGGAGTGACGGGCGGAGTATTGCTGTTTATCGGCCATAGCTTGGGTATGGCTGTGGGGGTCAATGGTGTCACGCTGTCGGCTTCGGCAATTTTGGGGCTGCCGGGGGTTTTAGGCATGCTTTTTTTGAGCTTTTTGCTATAAATATCACAAAATATGAAAAAATTTGCAAAGAGTATTTGACAAGCGGCAAAAACTATGCTATGGTAGTTTTGTGGATAAGTTTGTGGATAACCGTAACTTCCCTGTGTATATCACACGATTATCCGGAAACATCCGAAGGAATGGAAAGATCCTTTTATGATAAGAAAGCCCCATTTCTTATCCATGCAAACCCACTGTTTTCGGTGGGTTTTCTTTTTTAGAGAGCAAAGGCGGAAGGAGTGATTGCCTTGGAATTTTTGGAGGCCTTACGCAGACAGCTGGAAAGCAAAGGGTTTCAATCTGTGATGGGAAAGGAAGGCCGTATCTATTGGCGGGCGGAAAATCCGGTGCTGTATGTATTGTGCCTGACGGAGGGAGAACAATGGCAGCGGGAAAGGGAGGAATTTCATGCATTTGCCAAGGAAATCCCCTTAGAAAAATTTCTCTGTACCCGATTGGTGGCATTGTCTGTATTGGTCTGTCATGCAGGAAACCCCGTGGAGCTTGCCCATGAGGAGCCGACGGCTTACAGCCATGGGTTTTTCCCTGTTTTGTGGCAGGTATCTGCCGAAACGGGTCAGGTGCAGGCCCCGGCGGGACAGCCCGACCGCCTTTTGGGCATAGAAAAGCTGATTTTGGCGGCGGCAAAGGGCGAGGAGCCGGAGGTTTTGACTCTGCGGGAGGAACGGGAATTTCCGGTGGTGACGGCGGTGATTTTCCTCCTTTGCGTAGGGATATTGGTTTGGATGAGCCTTTCCGGCAGGCGGGAGGAAATGATACTGCAATATGGCCTCAGCCGACAGGGGATATTGGCGGGGCAGTATTACCGCTTTTTTACGTCTATGTTTCTCCATGCCGGCTGGAAGCATTTGATTTCCAACGGTGTTTTCCTGTATTATTTCGGTATCCGCAGCGAATGGTTTCTGGGCAAAGGACGGTTTTTGGTGCTGTATCTGTTTGCGGGATTGTGCGGCGGGCTGTGCAGTGTGCTGTTGGGAAACGGCGGGCTGTCCGTTGGCGCATCGGGTGCCATTTACGGTCTTTTGGGCGCCATGCTTTTGCTGACAAAAAAATGGGGCCCTGCCGTAACGGAGATGAATTATGCCACCATGCTGTTGCTGGCACTACTGTCCATCAGCTTTGGTTTTTTGGAGATGGGCGTGGATAATCTGGCCCATATCGGCGGTTTTTTGGGCGGCGTCATTCTGGTTGCCTTGTTTCCGGGGCGGAACGATTGAGTTTGTTATCCACAAATATATTGTGGATAAATCTGTGGTTATGCACAGGCAAAATATGCAACACAAGATGAATATACTCATTTCCTGTAATATCAAGGGATTTTTGCAATATTTTTGTTTCAAAAGAAAGAAAGCCACTATATCTTGCGGTTGACAGAAGGAGTTGTCAACAAAAAAGCTGTGGATAACCGGCGGATACTGTGGATAAAACGAATCGAAAGCGGAGGGATTGGCTTGCAGCAACGGATGACATATCAAAATCAATTACGAAAGGCACTGGAAACCTCTCTGTATCAGGGCAAAACCATTGTATTCGGCGAAGGCGCCCAAAGCCCGGCGCTGATGATGATTGGCGAAGCCCCCGGCGGCGAGGAGGAAAAACAGGGCCGCCCCTTTGTGGGTAAGGCGGGGAAGAATTTGTCTGCTTTTTTGGAAGTGTTGGGGCTGAAACGGGAGGAAATTTACATATCCAATGTGGTGAAGCTGCGACCCGTGAAAGAAAGCCCGAAAACAGGCAAAGCGGTGAATCGCCCGCCCTCCGGGGAGGAAATTGCGTTTTTCCTGCCTTTTTTGCAGGAGGAAATTGCCATGGTTGCCCCCAAAGTGATTGTGACGCTGGGGAATGTGCCCTTGAAAGCAGTTTCCGGGGAGAAGGGGGCTGTCATTGGGGATTACCACGGCAAACCCCTGCCTTTGGCGGAGGGGCGGATATTGTTCGCTCTTTACCACCCGGCGGCGGTGATTTATAACCGTTCCCTGCAAGCCGTTTATGATGGGGATTTGCTTGCTCTGCGGGCGTTTTTGGAGAGCGAGGGTCTGCTGTGAAAAAGACGGATTTGCAAAATATCCCCTATGTAGGGCAGGAAACGGAGAAAGACCTGCTTTTGCCGGGTTTTGACAGCATCGCTTCCCTGCGGGGGGCGGACCCGGAGGAGATGTACCGACGGGAATGTGCCTTGAAAGGGCAGAAAATAGACCGCTGTCAGCTGTATGTTTACCGTATGGCGGTGTATTATGCGGAAAATGAAATCCATGACCCGCAAAAATTGAAATGGTGGGCATGGAAGGACGAGAAAAAAGCATCTCCATAATCTCCTGTGGAAATGCTTTTTTTGGTTATTTCAGTTTTTCCCACTCGCTTTCTTTGAAGCCCACCAGCACGAAATCTTCCCCGATGATGAGGGGACGCTTGACTAGCATACCGTTGGTGGCAAGCAGGGCAATCTGCTCCTTTTCGCTCATTTCGGGAAGCTTGTCCTTAAGCTGCAATTCTTTGTAGAGCAGTCCGCTGGTGTTGAAGAATTTTTTCAGGGGCAGACCGCTTTTCTTCCACCATGCCGTCAATTCTTTTGCGGTAGGGTTCTGCTCCACGATATGCCTGTCCGAAAAGGCGATGCCGTTGTCCTCCAGCCATGCTTTGGCTTTTTTGCAGGTACTGCATTTGGGGTATTCCAAAAATAAAATGTCCATAAAAAGCCTCCTTTCATTTTTTTGATTATAGTATAGGAAAGGAATTTCCGCAAGATTCTGGTAATGGAAGGATAAGTATGGTATCATATCCACGAAAGCATGAGCCGTGCGGGTAGACATTCGTAAACAGACAGCCGGGTGCTTGCAAATGGCAGGCTGTTTGCGAATGGATACACATAGGGCGAAGCCCGTGATGAGCAGGCGAAGCCTGCGAATCCCACGGCGAAAAAGCCACGAAGTGGGCGAAGTCCGTGATGAGCAGGGGCAGCCTGCGAATCCCACGGCGGAAAAAGCGAGCGAATCGCTAGGTGCTTGCCGGCGGCTGCTTTGTGTCTGTCGGTTTTGCCGCTAAAATTCGGAAATACTATTGAACTAAAATAATTTTTATTATATGATGAAATAAAATTTATCAGGAAGGAAGGAATGGAACATGAAAATTGTCATTATCGAACCATTGGGCATTACGGCGGAAAAGCTGGCGGAGGCTACGGCCGCTGTGAAGGCACGGGGCCATGAAATCATCGCCTATGATACCAAAACCGAAGATGTGGCGGAACTGGCGGAAAGGGGCAAAGATGCCGATGTGATTATTGTGGCAAATCAGCCCTTCCGCAAGGAAGTCATTGAAAAATGCGAAAAGCTGAAACTGCTGTCCGTGGCATTTACGGGTGTGGACCATGTAGATGTGGACGTTTGTAAGGAAAGAGGGATTACCGTTTGTAATGCGGCGGGCTATTCCACCAACGCGGTGGCGGAGCTGGCCTTTGGTCTGGCAATTTCCGTATTGCGGAATATCCCCCCCTGCGATGCCGTTTGCCGGAAGGAAGGCACAAAGGCAGGATTGGTAGGTGGAGAGCTGTTCGGCAAAACCTTTGGCGTGGTCGGTACCGGTGCCATCGGCAGTAAGGTGGCGAAAATCGCCCAAGCCTTCGGCTGTAAAGTCGTGGCATACAGCCGCAGTGTAAAGCCGGAAATGGAAAGCCTTGGCGTGACCTATCTGCCCTTGGAGGAAGTGCTGAAAATCAGCGATATTGTGTCCCTCCATGTACCCTTGAACCGGCATACAAAAGGGCTGATTGGCGAAAAGGAAATCGCCCTGATGCAAAAAAACGCAATCCTCTTGAATACGGCACGGGGCGGCGTGGTAGACAGTCGGGCACTGGCCAATGCCTTGAATGAGGAGCGGATTGCCGGTGCGGGCATTGACGTATTTGAAATGGAGCCTCCCGTTCCTGCGGATCACCCGCTGCTGCACAGCAAGCATACGGTGGTGACGCCCCATGTGGCATTTGCCTCCCATGAGGCACTGTTTACCAGAGCGCAAATTGTCAGTGAAAATATATTGAAATGGGAGGACGGTACTCCCCAAAATGTAATTTGTTAAAAAAGGAGGAACAGCCTATGAAATTCGGCTTTATCGGCGCAGGCAATATGGCGGGCGCCATTGTAAAAGGCATGACCATCGGCACAAAAAGCTATAATGGGGAAGATATTTTCATTACCAGCAAAACAGTCACCTCAGCGGCGGCTTTGGCGGCGGAATGCGGCGGAGCGGTCTGCGAAACAGCGGCGGAGGTGGTGGCGAAAAGCGACGTATTGGTGCTGGCGGTAAAGCCTCATGTATTGGGTGCTGTTCTTCCTGCAATAAAGGCGGAGATTGGGGCAAAAACCCCTCTGCCGTTGGTGATTTCCATAGCGGCGGGGAAAAGTCTGGCGTATTTGGCGGAGCTTTTGCCGGAGGGAACGCCTATTGCACGGGTGATGCCCAATATCAATGCCAAAATCGGCGCCTCTACATCGGGGCTTTGCGTCAATGGCTTTGTCACGGCAGAGCAAAAAGCCCTTGTGAGGGAGATGTTCTCCACCATCGGTACGGTGGCAGAGATAGAGGAGACACAGTTTGCCATATTCAGTGTCATCGGCGGGGCATCGGTGGCCTTCGCTTACCTGTATATGGACGCATTGGCAAGGGCGGCACTAAAGGCGGGTATGCCCAAAAAGCAGGCATTGGAAATTACGGCGCAAACGGTACTGGGCAGTGCCAAAATGGTGCTGGAAAGCGGTGAGGCGCCGTGGCCTTTGATTGATCAGGTTTGCTCCCCCGGCGGCACCACCATCGAGGGTGTGACCACATTACAGGCAAAAGGCTTTGAGAGTGCCTTGGTGCAGGCATTTGATGCCGTTTTGGGAAAAGATAACCGCATCGGCGGGAAAAAATAAATGGCATACGAAAAGGCTTGTCCGGAAATAGGGACGAGCCTTTTTTTGCACAAAAAAAGACCGCAAAAATGCGGTCTTTTTCGTGTATGTTATTCTGCGGAAAGGTATTTATATACCACAGCCGCCAATGCCGCACCTACCAAAGGCGCTGCAATGAATACCCACAGACTGCTTAAAGCCTGACCGCCTGCGAAAATAGCAGGCCCGATGCTTCTGGCGGGGTTTACGGAAGTGCCGGTGAAGGCGATGCCCAAAATATGAACAAAGGTCAGAGAAAGACCAATCACCAGACCCGCAACGGACTGGAAGCCTTCCTTAGACGTAACGCCAAGGATTGCCAGAACGAATACGAAGGTCAAAATGCCTTCAATCAGCAGGGAAATGCCCGCATTGTCGTTATACAGCCCGTTGGTACCCAATCCCGTATCCGCACCGAGGATAGCGGAAAGGGCTGCACCGGCGATGATGGCACCGATGACCTGGGCGATGACATAGCCCACAAAATCCTTGCCGCTCATTTTTCCGCTGAGCAATACCCCCAGGGAAACGGCGGGGTTCACATGACAGCCGGAGATATTCCCGATGGAATACGCCATGGCCACAATGGAGAGCCCGAAGGCGATTGCCGTCAGCAGATAGCCGGGGTAGTTATTGGTGGAGCATTGTGTCACTACGGCTGTGCCACAGCCGAAGAAGGTCAGGACAAAGGTCCCGATACATTCTGCCACATATTTTTTTGTTGCATTCATGATAAAAACCTCCTTAACATAAATCCTATGATTGCACACCACAACTTTACGACTCCGTTTTTGTCCTGTCAATGAAAAGAATTCCCCATTTTTACCGATTTTCAGACGGAAAAAAGGGGAATTTCTTTTAGGAATATATATTTTTGCCAATTTCTGCTTTTTTCTGTTTTTTTCGCTTTACAAAAGCCCCAAAATATTTTGCATAAAAAGGCTCATACCGGTGATGCCTGCCCAACAGCAAAAGCCCAAAAGCAAGGGCTTACCGCCGGATTTCAGGAGCTTGACAATATTCGTATTCAGCCCAATGGCACACATGGCCATGACGATGAAAAACTTGCTTAATGTTTTCAGAGGGCGGAACAGATCGGCGGAAACGCCGCATTTGACAGCAACGGTAGTAATGACCGAGGCAATCAAAAAGTACAGTATAAACATGGGGAATGCCCGTTTGAAGCGGAAGGCATTGCCGTCGCTTTGTTTCTTCTTCGCCTGCACCACGGCAAGGACAAGGGTAATGGGGATAATGGCCAGTGTTCTGGTCAGCTTTACGGTAACGGCTTTATCCAGCGTAGCCGAGCCCAGATGGTACAACGAATCCCATGTGGAGGCGGTGGCAGTGACGGAGGAGGTATCATTGACCGCCGTTCCTGCGAAAATGCCGAAGGCCTCGCCGCCGGTGGTATCAAAACCGATGATGCCGCCGAGGGTGGGGAAAATCAATGCCGCCAATACATTAAAAAAGAAGATAACGGAAATGGCTTGTGCCACTTCTTCGCTGTCGGCGTCGATGACGGGAGCCGTTGCCGCCACGGCAGAGCCGCCGCAAATGGACGATCCTACCCCAATCAGCGTGGAGATTTTAGGGGGGATACGAAACAGCTTATGTGCCAGAAAGGCAATGACCAGTGATGTGGCAATGGTTGCCAATATAATAGGCAGGGATTGCCGCCCCGTTTCCAGTATGACATTGAGGTTTAACCCAAACCCCAATAAAATCACAGCATACTGCAGTATTTTTTTTGAGGTAAAGTCGATGCCCTTTTGCAAGCCCCCTTTTTCCTTTCGGAATAGCGTGATGACCATACCCGTTAAAATGCCGATGACCGGTCCGCCGATAAGGGGGAACCGATTCCCCAAAAATTGGCAGGGAATGGCAATGAGAAGGCAAAGGGCGATGCCCTGCCATTTTTCCTTAAAATTTTCCATAATTACAGGCTCCTTTCTTTTGCAAGGAGATTATAGCAAAAAAAATGAGAAAAAAACAGGAGTTTTCTCAATGATTCCGGCGGGTATTATGGAAACCATATGAGGGAGAAGAAGGCCTTGCTCTATGAAAATATACAAATTTTATATACAATAGCCGAAATTTATGTAGAAAACATGAATTAAATTGAATATTTTCTATCAGAAATGATGCGTGAAGTATTGTGTTCTGGCTTTTGAATATTTTTTAGTAAAGAAAATGAAGTTTTTCACTTACCGGGTATTGACATGCAGGTTTGTCAAACATATGCTCCATAAATACCGCAGAGGTATAAGTATTGATTTCCTCAAAAGCTTCCGGATAGCGGAAACGAAAGAACTCATCAATTGCAGTATACTAATAGAATTTCTTCCCTTTGGCACCTCCGATGGCACAAACTGCAGGTACATGCTTTACGTCAATCTGAATGCGCTGTCCTGGATAGTGCATTTGTTCATAAGGTTTATGTAGAAACAAGAACGCAGAGGCGTTCCCTGAGGTGAATTTTATCGGTATTGAGCGCCAGCAAACGGTGTTGGCAGTGGCGGCAAGGCGGGCGGCAGAGCTGCCTAATCTTGCCTTTGTATGGGATAATGCCAAAAATCTTTCGGAGCTGTTCGAGGTAGGGGAATTTCGGCGGCTATACCTGAATTTCAGTGACCCTTGGACAAAAAAACGTACCTATAAACGCCGCCTGACTTATCGGGAGTTTTTGCAGGAATATCGACATATCATGGGGGACGGTGCGGAGGTTTTTTTTAAGACGGATAATCGGGGGCTGTTTGAATTTTCCCTGAACGAATTTTGTGCCGATGATTGGAAGCTGTCCAACATCAGTTTAGACCTGCATCATAGTGACTTCGTGGGCAATATCATGACGGAATATGAAGAAAAATTCTCTGCCGGCGGTGCGCCCATTTATCGGCTGGAGGCCAGGTATGGTAAAAGAATAGAATAGAACGCTTAGTAGATGCATTGAAGAGGATTCTGTAAAAAATGGAGTCCCCTTCATTTTTTATGCCTATTGTTAGTTGATCCTAGGTCATCGAGTAAAATTTCTCTTTTTGTCCTATACTACTTATACAAAAAAACAGGAGGTATGATTGTAACTGCACGGTACCGTTTGGAAGGGAAACCGGCAGTAGAGGGGGAGAATCCTTTCTGCGATGTAGCGGCAGGCAGTTATTATGAAAAAGCTATCACATGGGTGGTGACGAATAATATTGTAGCAGGCTATGGCGAAGGGGAATTTGGCCCTGATGACACCATTACCAGAGAACAGATTGCGGCTATATTGTATCGTTTTTGTGAAATAATCATAGGTTAAATCAGAAATCTGATAAACACTATACTTGATAGAGTACACCTTTATATGATACCGTCAACTTGGCTGGGCGGGGGAATATAGGCATCAAAAAAGAAACCGAACCATTTTGTGCTGTATTTGCAAAGTGGTTCGGTTTTTGCGTTTGAAGCAAAAGTCTGTTTATGAGGGGGACTGTGGTAAATTTATCGCTTTGGTGTAAAAGAAAAATCGCCCCAAACCGGAAGGCCTACGGCGATATCTGTTCCCGAGGTGACTCGAACACCCGACCTACCGCTTAGGAGGCGGTCGCTCTATCCAACTGAGCTACGGAAACACAGCACTTTATATTTTATGGATTTTCCCCGCCGCCGTCAAGCCTTTTTGGCGGCGGGGAAGGGGATTATTTCAAGTTTTGCTCGATGCAGAGAGCCAGCTTTTTGGCCTCCCGCTCCATTTTTTCGATATCCTTGCCCTCGATCATTACACGGACGAGGGGTTCTGTGCCGGAGGTGCGAATCAGCACTCTGCCGTCCTGGGAAAACTCCGCCTCCAAGGCCTCGATTGCCTTGCGAATCGTGGGATTTTCCATATAATCGTTCTTTTTGGCGTTATTCACCCGAGCATTGACCAATACCTGCGGCATGGTTTCCATAATAGCCGCCAGCTCGGAGGCTTTTTTGCCGGTACGCTTCATGACGGAGAGTAGCTGAATGGCTGTTAAAATACCGTCACCGGTGGTGTTATGGTCTAAGAAAATCACGTGTCCCGATTGCTCGCCACCCAGATTATAGCCGTGCTGCAGCATTTGCTCCAAGACATATCTGTCGCCCACATTGGCTTGTAGTATGGAAATGCCGTTTTCCCGTCCCATGAGGCTTAAGCCCAGATTAGACATAACCGTACCCACAATGGTATCCTTTTGCAGCAATCCGTTCTGCTTCATATCCAGCCCGCAGATTGCGAGGATTTTATCCCCGTCAATCAATTCTCCGTTTTCATCGACGGCCAGGCATCGGTCGGCATCGCCATCAAAAGCAAACCCGATATCGGCGTTATTTTCCTTGACAAAGGCCTTCAAATCCTCCATATGGGTGGAGCCGCATTTATCGTTGATGTTGGTGCCGTCGGGCTCGTTATGTATGATGCACATGCCTGCACCTAAGTCCAGCATGGCAATGGGTGCGGCTTTATAGGAAGCGCCGTTGGCACAGTCCAGTGCCACCTTAATGCCGTGAAAGCGTTCCGAGGTGGTTTTGGTCAGGAAGGCGATATAATCATCCAGAGCGTCCTCGGCGTAGGATTTTGTACCCAGACCGATGCCTGTGGGGTTAGGCAAAATTTCCGGACGGCTCATGATAATATCCTCAATCTCGTCCTCCAGTTCATCGCTGAGCTTATAGCCTTGGTTGTTGAAAAATTTAATGCCGTTATACTCCACCGGATTATGGGAGGCGGATATGACAACCCCTGCATCCAGACGGTATTTCCGCACCAGATATGCCACAGCGGGGGTAGGCACCACGCCTGCCAGCACCGCATGGGCGCCCACAGAGCAAATCCCTGCCACCAATGCACTTTCCAGCATATCGCCGCTCAGACGGGTATCCATACCCACCAGAATACGGGGGGCGTGTTTCTGTGTTTTTGTCAGCACATACGCACCGGCACGGCCTAAGCGGAACGCCAATTCGCCGGTCAATTCCGTGTTGGCCACCCCTCTCACACCATCTGTACCAAATAATCTAGCCATTTCAAAATTCCTCCAAAAAATATTATTCGTTTTCTGTCGGCTCCGTATCGCCGCTGATTTTCACATCAATATACGCGGGATTTGCAGAGAGTTCATCGGGCAAATCCACATGAACAATCACCGAGTGTTCCCCTTCGGAAAGGCCGCTGACATTTACCGTACCATGCAAATCTTCCGCCTTCAGCCCATCAAGAAGGGATTTTTCGCCGGATACAGTCAAACGCAGCTGTCCCAAGGTGTATTGCTTGCCGGCCTCCTGTCCCAGCATGGTTAGTTGGGAAGTATCTATGGTAATTTCCTTGCCGGTTTGGGGCAGTATTTCCACCACAATTTGTGCATGGGCATTGCTGTCTGCTCTCAATGAAACGCCTTCCGGCAGGTATTCTTTCAAGGCATAGCTTTTGCTTACGGACTCGGTGGCGTTGGAAACATCAATGCTGTCCACCTGTAAATAGACCAATTTTTCCAAATCCTCCGGAGCACCGGTAACCTCTGCAAATTTCGGCGTGCAGTTGCTGCTGCCTACCTGATAGCCGGCGGCAGGTGTGCCGGTGATATCCACCTGAATGGGGACTCTTTTGGCGTCCAAAAGGGCATAGGAAACGGTGATTTCCTCAAGACTGGTAAAAACGCCCCGCACCTGTTCGCCATTGGCGGTATAGGCCGCCAGTTTCACCTGTTGGGTAGGGGCATCCTTTAAGGTTTCCCCGTTGATATACCCGCAGACAGAGGCCACCTGCCTGATGGCAGAGGCGGGTCCTGTTACAATAACGGTTTCGGCACTGAGTGTGGGTGCAGAAAGGTATATGCTGTTGGGCACTTCATTGCTGAGCATAATTTGCACCGGCAGCTCCTTAAATGCCAGTGTTTCCACCTTAACCTCTATGACAGCGGGTGCTTTGCTGACAATATCGTAGCCCGTAATGCCGCTTTGCATACTTACATTGACAGGCAGGGCCACGGTATCCCCGCTGACGGCATAGGCCAGTTCCGAAAGATCCACAGTCGCCTGAATCCGGTCCGGTGCTTGGGTCAAACTATCCAGAGCGGTACGCTGGGCCTTGACCTTTACGGATACTCTTGCATTTTTCAATTCCTCGGCGTTGCCGATGGTCAGTCCGCGGTTGGTGAGGACTTCCTGATTTTGCAATATAATTGGTCGGGTGTAGCTGCGGGTATCCACGGGCTGGGTGATATTGATGACCATAAACCACATGATTGCCGCAATGGCAACGGAAAGCAGCTTCCAGCCGAGATCTTTTGTCAGTAATTCCTGAAATCTCTTCATTTTTCTTGCCGTCCTTTCCAAATTGCCAATTTCTTTTTCGTATTGTTCTTTTGGGTCTGAGAGAGCATACTGCGCAGCTGTTCTGTGGTCAGACTGCGGTAAAGCACGCCGCCCCTTGCGATGGATATGGCACCGGTTTCTTCGGAAACTACAATGACATAAGCATCGGAAACCTCACTGGCACCGATGGCGGCGCGGTGTCGTGTGCCCAGTTCCATGCTGACCTCGTTGCTGTCGGTCAGGGGAAGGAAGCAGGTTGCCGCAGCGATGCGGTTTTGCCGTATGATGACCGCCCCATCATGCAGGGGGGTATTATGCTCGAAAATATTGATCAGCAGTTGGCTGGAGATGGTGGCATCAATGGGAATTCCCGTCCGTTCCAGATCCCCCAAAGGCACCTCCTGCTCAATCAAAATCAAAGCGCCGGTTTTTGCCGCACTCATTTTATCCGCCGCTTTTACGATTTCCTCCACGGTTCTGGCGGTGGTTTTATCGTCTCTCGCCTCCGTATCCCGCAGGAAATAGGAGAAAAACTGCCCTTTGCCCAGTTGTTCCAAGGCTTTTCTCAGTTCCGGCTGGAATACCACAATCAAGGCGATGATACCCACGGAGATGGTGTTGGAAAGTATCCAGACGATGGTATTCAAGTGCAGCAGCGTGGCCACCGCCGCCAATGCAAAAATCACCAGAATGCCCTTGAAGAGTACCCATGCTCTGGTTTCCTTAATCCAAAATATGATTTTATAAATGATATAGGCAACGATGAGAATATCCAGCAGATCCAAAATGCCGATGGAGGGTCTGGTAAATTCCGTTACCCGTAAGCTGTCGAACATACTTCTGAAAAATTCCATGATGACACATCCTGTTCTTGTTGCTGTTGATAAGTGGGCGAATGGGGTATTCCGTACCCTTTTCCGCGCTAATATATCCGGTATATCATCTTAACCGGCGTTTCGATGGGTTTTTCGCAATCGCCGTGGGTATTCGTAGGCTTCGCCTACTCATCACGGGCTTTCGCCCTATGTGTATCCATTCGCAAACAGCCTGCCATTTGCAAGCACCCGGCTGTCTGTTTACGAATGTCTACCCGCACGGCTCATTGCTTTCGTGGATATTATACCACAAAGTTCCTAAAATTGTTATGGTGATATGAAGAAAATTAGAACTTTTGAAAGAAAATAAATCAAAAACGGCAGGGGGTGCATGATTTCATGGGCGTGGAGAAAAGGACAGTTTTTCAGAGATGCAGGGGGAATATGGGAATTTTGCCGGAAACGAAGCCTGCATTTTGTGCAAAATATGGAGAAAAACGAGACATTTGCTCCTTGTTCTAAAATTTGTGCATTGTAAAAACCGATTGACTTTAGGGGGCGTTTGTGCTTTAATATCAATAAAGAGAGCATTTTTCGCAATTTTTTATGAAAAAGGCAAAAAAAATGCTCTTTTGTCGGACAATCGGCGTATTTGTCTGACATGGAAAATGAGAATCGGATCAACGAAAAGGAGGATATTCCCATGGTAAGTTTTTCTAACAGAATGGATCTTTTGAAAGGCTCTGAAATCAGAGAATTGCTGAAGCTGACCTCTCAGCCCGATATTATTTCTTTTGCAGGCGGTATGCCCGCTCCGGAGCTGTTCCCCGTAGAAGGCGTAAAGAAGGCTGCGATGGAAGTCATGGACGAAGCAGGCCGTGTTGCTTTGCAGTATACTTCTACGGATGGTCTGCCTGCTCTGCGTGAAAAAATCGTGGCAAGAATGGCAGCGAAAAACGGCGTAAAGACGGATATTGACCATATTTTGGTGACAAGCGGTTCCCAGCAGGGTCTGGATTTCTCTGCTCGTATCTTCCTGAACCCCGGCGATGTGGTTCTGCTGGAAAGCCCTTCTTATCTGGGTGCGGTCAATGCGTTTAAGGCTTGTGAGCCTAATTTCATCGAAATCCCCACCGATGATAACGGTATGATTATCGAGGAGCTGGATAAGGTACTGGCTACCACCAAAAACGTAAAAATGATTTATGTTATCCCTGATTTCCAGAACCCTACGGGTAAGACCTGGTCTTTGGAAAGAAGAGAGAAATTCATGGAAGTAGTAAATAAATACGAAATTCCCGTTATCGAGGATAACCCTTACGGCGAGTTGCGTTTTGAAGGTAAGGATATGCCTTCCCTGAAATCCATGGATACAAAGGGTCTGGTTATTTTCTTGGGTACCATGTCCAAAATTTTGGCACCCGGCCTGCGTATCGGCTGGATTTGTGCGGAAGATGAAATTTTGGGTAAATATAACTTCATCAAGCAGGGTGCGGATTTGCAGTCCTCTACCATTGACCAGTTGATTGCCAATAAATTCCTGGAAATGTATGATTTGGACGAACACGTTGCAAAAATCAAAGAGGTATACCGCAAAAGACGTGATGCCATGTTGAAAACCATGGAAGAAACCTTCCCGAAGGAAGTGAAATTCACCCATCCCGAAGGCGGTCTGTTCACATGGGTTGTTCTGCCTACATATATGGACGCAAAGGCGTTGGCGCCCCAGTGCTTGGAAAAGAAAGTGGCGTATGTTCCCGGCGGCAGCTTCTTCCCCAACGGCGGTAAGGAAAACCACTTCCGTCTGAATTATTCTTGTATGCCGGAAGAAAAAATCGTAGAAGGCATTACAAAGATTGCGGAAGTGATTAAAGCAAACCTGAAATAATGTATGACAGAAGGAAAGCCCTCCAAAAGGAGGGCTTTTTGTATGCCTTGCTTAGCCGATGAAGAACTGTGTCCAGTAATTGCCTTCCAGATAGCCAACACCGATGGCGGTAAATTGGGAACCAAGGATATTTTTCCGATGGCCTTCGGAATTCATCCAAGCGGCTACGACCTGTTCGGGGGTTTTCTGGCCTGCGGCGATATTTTCTCCGGCGGCTCTGTAAGAAACGCCGGCTTCTGCCAAGGCTGTGAAGCAGGTTCTGCCGTCAGGACGGGTATGGCTGAAGGAACGACGGATTTCTCCTGCCCGTACCATTGCCGCCTGCGTTGCTTTGGCATCCACCTTCAGGGGGGCAAGGCCTGCCTTTGCCCGTTCCACATTGACCAGCTCTACCACTCTCGCGGCATAGTTGGACATATTTTGCGTGTCTGTGGAGGGTTTTTGTGTTTCGGGCTTCTGTGTTTCGGGCTTCTGTGTTTCGGGTTTCTGTGTTTCAGGTTTCTGTGTTTCGGGTTTTTGCGTTTCGGGTTTCTGCGTGGTCGGTTTCTGCGTGGTCGGCTTCTGCGTTACTGTTTTTGTGCAGGTCTGCCCTCTTTTTACCTTTGTGCAGGAATAAGAGCCGCAGGAAGGACTAAGCTTGCTGATACCGGGGCAGCAGGACTCTAACCGTTCCATCAGAGCGGCTCTGAGAGCGTCTTGGTTACATACTCTATACACCTGTTTGGACATACAGTTGTTTGTCCGCACAGAACAAGGTGCTGCGGAGGCCGTAGCGGATACACCGATGGTCAGCATCGCCGCCATGCAAAGTGCCATTGCTTTTTTCATGTTACATCACTCCTATGTAAAAAAATTTTTTTTCAGGAAAATGGCTGCCGTGGAAATTTTTATCCCTTCTGCCATTTCCTGATAAATTAAGTCTAACACCCTATATTGGGGAAAGCAATGGAACTTCCTTCCAGTGAAAATGGGCAAAAATGGCGGAATTACAGGGTTTTTGGAGATGGCTTCCTGCACTGCCAAACATTGCCAGTGCCCTTTGGGAAACATTTTGACAGCCCTTCCCCTCAGGCGGTATAATGAAAAAAGCAGTTTATCGAGATAAAAATGGGAGCGGTATTATGAAGCAGAGCCCGGTTCAAATACAATATGATATAAGGCCGGAGGGGGCAGTGCTGCTGCATATGCAGGGCAGAGCGGCGGAGGTGCGTATTCCCGAAGTCATTGGGGGTGTGCCTGTGGTTGCTGTCGGGGAGAGAGCCTTTGCCGTGGCGGAGGAATTTCCCGTGGCACAGCCGTCGGAGGAACGGCAGGGGGAATTGCATTTTACAACGGACAGCCTTTCTCCTGCGGGGGAAGGGCAGGCCTTACGCCGTCTGTACCTGCCGGATACGGTGAAAACCATCGGGGCCTATGCCTTTGCCGGTTGTTCCGCCATGGAACGGCTGCATCTGCCCAAGGGCTTGACTGCCCTGTCTGCCCATTTGCTGGACGGCTGTACGGCGTTGGAACAGGTGGTTTTGCCGGCGGGTATTTGCCAAATCGGAGAATATGCCTTTCATAACTGCCGTTCTTTGCAGGCTTTGCAGCTGCCGGCGGGTGTGGAGCGTATCGGGCGGTATGCCTTTTATAACTGCCGTAAGCTGGAGAAAATCAATATCCCTTCGGCGGCGAAGGATTTGAGTACGGGGCTGTTTTTGAATTGCGATGCCCTGCGGGAGATTGGGTTTGGGCAGTGTCGGCATATATCCGATTTGATTGCCGTGCTGAACCATGAATTGCATCTGACCATTGATTTTCCCGCAGAAAACGGTGAAATTCGGCAGGCAAAATTGGTGATACCCGATTTTCAGTATGAATATATCGAGGATACGCCGGCACGGCAGTTTCATCAGGTGAATTATGGTACGGGGCATATTTTCCGCCAATGTATCGGCAATTCGGAGATAGATTTCCGGCGGTATGACGAGATTTTTTACCTGACCCGACGGGAGGATACGGCGGTGACGGTGCTGCTGCTGGCCATGAGCCGATTGGAGTATCCCTATAAGCTGGAGGAACATCGGCAGGAGATGTATCTGGATTATATCCGCAGTCATTTTATTTGGGCGGCGGAATATTTTATGAATCAAAATGAGGCGGAGAAAATACGGCTGTTTGCCCAATGGGGGCTTTTGACGGCACAAACCCTGCCGCCTCTTTTGGAATTGGCGCAGAAAAAAGGGCAAACGGCGATATTGAGTTTTCTGATGGATTATCAGCATAAGCATTTTGGTGCGGGAAAGCAGAAAAAGACATTCGATTTATAACGAAAGGAGGCGGACAGGTTGCACGAAAATCATCAGCGGCTGATACGGATTGGGACGGATATTTTGGGTGCGTCCCGCAATGAATTGTATCTATCCATGCGGTTTTTGGATATTGCCCTCAGTGCCCTGAAATATGAGATGAACCTGTCCTCCCTTTTTGTGGGGACGGACGGGGAGAAAATACTCTTTAACCCCCGTTATTTGGTACAGCGGTATCTTTCGGACCGAGTGCTGGTCAATCGGGCCTATTTACATATGGTGCTCCATTGTCTGTTCCGCCACCCCTTTCATTTAGGGGAGCGGGAGGAGGAGCTGTGGGGGCTGGCCTGCGATATTGCTGTGGAGTCCGTAGTGGATTCCTTGTCGGCAAAGGCGGTGCAGCTGGTGGTTTCCGATAGACGGAATGAAACCTATGACCGCTTGCGGCGGGAGCTGAAGGTTCTTTCTGCCGAGGGGATTTACCGTGTTTTGCAGGGCTGGGCGTTGTCGCCCCGGGAATTTGGGCAGCTGCAAATGGCCTTTTGGGTAGATGACCATGTATTCTGGGAGAAGAAAAGGGACGAGGAGGAAAACGACAGCCAAAATAGCGAAAACCGACAGGAGGAGCAACAGGAGGAAGAAAAGCGGCAGGAGTTGGAGCAGAAGTGGCAGGAAATCGGCGAAAAGACGGAAACCAATCTGGAAACCTTCTCTAAGGATATGGGGCAGGAGGCAGGGAGCCTGTTGCAGTATTTGCAGGTGGAAAACAGAGAGCGGTATGATTATCGGCGGTTTTTGCAGAAGTTCGTGACATGGAAAGAGGATATGCGGGTGGACGATGATGCCTATGATTATATTTTCTATACCTACGGCTTATCCCTTTACGGCAATCTGCCGCTGATTGAGGCCTTGGAATATAAAGAAGTGAAGAAGGTGGAGGAATTGGTCATTGCCATTGATACCTCCGAATCCTGCGAAGGGGAAACGGTACGGCGGTTTCTGGAGGAAACCTATGCCATACTCCGAAGCAGTGAGAGCTTTTTCCGCAAAATGAATATCCACATCATACAGTGCGATGCCGAAGTGCAATCGGATACCAAAATCACCTCCGAGGAGGAGCTGAACCGATTTATGGAGGATTTTGCACTGCGGGGCAGTGGCGGGACGGATTTTCGTCCGGTGTTCCAATATGTGGACAGGCTCATAGAGGAGAGGGCGTTCCAAAACCTGAAGGGATTGGTGTATTTTACCGATGGCTATGGGGTATTCCCCCGCCGGCGGCCGCCCTATGATACGGCTTTTGTGTTTTATCATGAGGATTATACGGACGTAAACGTGCCGCCTTGGGCCATGAAGGTGGTTCTGGGCAAAGAGGATATGGCACTTCATGATGCTGCCCAAGGAGGAGTTTGATGCCTGCCGACCGCAGCATCTGATTTTGGTATGGGGAAAATGCGGTATCTTTTCCCGAAGAATAAAGGAGAATGTATATGAATATCAAACGAGCAAAGGAAGAAATCAAAAACGCCATCACCGCTTATCTGGCGAAAGATGAATTTGGAGAGTATCGTGTTCCGACCATTCGCCAACGCCCCATACTGTTGATGGGTGCGCCGGGCATCGGCAAAACAGCGGTAATGGAACAGGTGGCACGGGAATGTGGTGTGGCATTGGTTTCTTACAGCATCACCCATCATACCCGCCAGAGTGCCATTGGTCTGCCTTTCATCAGCCATAAAACATACGGCGGGCAGGAATATGCCGTTACGGAATATACCATGAGCGAAATTATCGCTTCTGTCTACGATAAAATGGAGCAAACGGGGCTGAAAGAGGGAATTTTGTTCATCGACGAAATCAACTGTGCCTCCGAAACCCTTGCTCCCGCCATGCTGCAATTTTTACAGTGTAAGACCTTCGGCGCCCATAAAGTGCCCAGTGGCTGGCTGATTGCCGCCGCCGGTAATCCGCCGGAGTATAATAAAAGCGTCCGTGAGTTCGATGTGGTGACGTTGGACCGTGTGAAGAAAATCGATGTGGAGCCAGATGTTGCCGTATGGAAGGAATACGCTTACCGTCAGGGGATTCATGGGGCGATTTTGTCTTATCTGGAAATTCGTAAGGATCATTTTTACGCCATGGAAACCACGGTAGACGGCAAACGCTTTGTCACCGCCAGAGGCTGGGAGGATTTATCCACTGTGCTGAAGGTGCATGAGGAAATGAACCTTCCCGTGGACGAAGCCTTGGTTTCTCAATATTTACAGCATAAAAAAATCGCCAAGGACTTCGCCAATTATCTGGATTTATACCGCAAATACCGCACCGATTACCGTGTGGAGGATATTTTGCAGGGCGGTGATACAAAGCAGGCGGTGGAACGGCTGCAAAATGCCCCCTTTGATGAACGGCTGAGTGTCATGGGCTTGTTGCTGAGCCGCCTTTCCGAGGGCTTCCAACGGGCTTATGAGGCGGATTTGACAGTAACAGGGCTCCATGGTGCATTATTGGAGTTGAAGGAGCGTTTTGCCAGCCCCTATTGTGCTGAAACGCCGTGGGAAAAGCTGTTTGCGACCCTTTTGGAGGAGCGGGAGAACGCCTTTGCACGGGAAAGAAAGGCGGGGCTGTTGGAAAAAACGGCAGAACGGGCCCGTTTGCGGGAGCTGGAACGGCTGCAAACCTATGGCAATGAGGCAAAAAAAGCAGGCTGTCGGGAAAAAGAAGATGCCTTTGCCCTGTGTAAGGAACGATTCGGTACGGAAACGGAAAAACGGCAAAAAGCCATTGATACAGCCGCCTCTGCATTGGAAAATGCCTTTGCCTTTTTGGAGGAGGCCTTTGGCGCAGGGCAGGAGATGGTCGTTTTCATTACGGAGCTGACCACCAATTTTTATAGTGTGAAATTCATCAGCGAGAACGGCTCGGCGCAGTATTATCGCTATAACGAGGAATTGCTGTTTGATGAAAAGCAGAAAACCATATTACAGGAAATCGAAAAAGCAAAAACAGAGATGAATTTGCTGTTTTAAGGGAGGAAAGCCTTGGTATGACGGGGCTTTTCTTTTTTTGTTCTCTCCCTGCCCTTTTTTTCATAGGATAGAGGAAGGGAAGGGAGGCGGTGCCTGTGGCACCCAAAAACAACAAAAGACAATTACAGCTGAATTTGCTGGGGCTGGTACTGTTTTTACTGATACTGCCCTTTTTCCTGAAAATGGGCGGCGGTCGATGGGCTTTGGGTGAGGTATTGCCGGGACAAGTTTCTTCCGGCGGGCTTTCTCTCAGTGCCTTGCGTGGGTCCTATGGGACAAAGGAAACCATATCCGCCGCACTCATCGGGCGGGAAGATGTAGAGTTTACAAAGCCGCAGGCCATTTCTGCCGGAGGCAGACCTTTGGGCGTTACAACGGAGATGCTAAAAAATATGCAGGATTTTTCTTACCTGAAAAGCCGGTATTATATTGTGGATTCCCGCACAACCCTTTTGCCCGAGGATATAGATGCGGAGCAGGCATTGGGGCTGGATTTCACCGTGGAAAAAACGAAGAAAGAACCCAAAATACTGATATTCCATACCCATTCCCATGAGGGTTTTGCAGACAGCGATATGTCTAAGGGTCTTTCGGAGGGTATATGGGGCGCAGGGGAGCGGCTGAAGGAAATTTTGGAAAAACAATACGGCATTGCCGTTTTGCATGATAGCGGGCAGTATGATGTGGTCAATGGCAAGGGGCAGATTACCGGGGCGTATGAGCGTATGGAGCCGCCCATCCGCAAAATTTTGGCGGAGCATCCGTCCATTGAGGTTTGTATTGATATGCATCGGGACGGCGTTTCCGAGGACACCCGCTTGGTCACCAATGTCAATGGGAAGCCCTGTGCCCAGGTCATGTTTTTCAACGGCCTTTGCCGCCTGAATCGGGAGGGTACGCCACAAACCATCAGCGGGCTGGAGAATCCCTATATCAAAGAAAATTTGGCATTCAGCCTGCAAATGAAAACAACGGCGGATCGGCTATACCCCGATTTTGCCCGTAAAATATATGTCAATGCCTATCGCTTTAGCCTGCATATGATGCCGCGCTCCACATTGGTGGAGGTAGGCGCCCAGACCAACACAAAGCAGGAGGTTCTTAACGCCATGGAGCCTTTGGCAGAGGTGTTGGCATCTGTATTGCTGGCGGGCGAATAGTTTTCCTGCCCAAAGCCATACTAGGGGTATGGAAAAAAGATTTGTGCAATATGGTGTTTTAGGCTGGTGTGCCGAATTGATTTGGACGGGGTTTTGCTCCCTTTTGGCGGGGGATAGCTCCATGACGGCAAAGACCTATCTTTGGATGTTTCCCATATACGGTTTGGCGGTTTTCGCAGAGCCGTTGTTTTTGGCTTTGCGGCAGTATTGTCCCCTGTGGCAGAGATGCGGCGTGTATGCAGCGGGGATATTTGCGGTGGAGTTTGCCGCCGGCGGGCTGTTGCAGGGGCTCATCGGGGCTTGCCCGTGGGATTATGGAGCGCGGCTGTTTTCCGTCATGGGGTTCATACGGCTGGATTATGCGCCTCTTTGGGCGGTGCTGGGGTTATGCTTCGAGGAGGTCTGTTGGGTGTTGACAAAGGAGGGAGAGGAATTGCAGTCTGCGCCGTTTTGGTGCAAAATAGGACGCAAAACAGACAGAACAGAGAAATAGCCATGGAAAAACTGAACCGCCGAAAAGTTGACGGCGTGACTCTAAAGAGCGAAAGCATGGAGGGGAATCCTTTCATGTTTTTTTGTTGGGCGGCATACTTTCCTATTGCCTTTGGGAGAGGCACTTTTTATAATACATACAGAGAGAACTGCGGACGAGGAGAGGATATGTATGATAGAGGTGGTTGCCGCCCTGATTTGGCAAGACCAACGTTTTCTCGCCTGTCAACGCCCTGCCCATAAAGCACGAGGGCTTCTGTGGGAATTTGTCGGCGGAAAGGTAGAGGCGGGCGAAACGAAGGAGGAGGCATTGATACGGGAGTGTCGGGAGGAATTGGCGGTTACGGTGGAGGTAGGCCGAGTTTTTATGGAGGTCACCCACACATACCCTGATGTGACCGTCCACCTGACCCTCTTTCATGCCACCGTTGCAGAGGGTGAGCCCCAAAAGCTGGAGCATCGGGATATCCGCTGGATAACAGTGGAGGAAGTGGACGAATATGCTTTTTGCCCGGCAGATGAGGAGATTTTGGAGCGATTGAAACAAAGGGGAGGTCATCATGTTTCGGGATAAAATAGTTGTTGTGACAGGCGGTGCCAAAGGCATCGGCAAATGTATTTGCGAGGAATTTGAAAAAGCGGGAGCAAAGGTCTGTGTCATAGATATTGCGGAAAACCCCTATTTTGTGGGGGACGTAGGTAAAAAAGAGGATTTGGAGGAATTTGCCGAAAAGGTCATTGGGGCATACGGACGGGTGGACATACTGGTGCATAATGCAAAGCCTTTGATGAAAGGATTAGACACCTGTACCTATGACGAGTTTGAAAATGCCCTGCGGGTGGGGGTAACGGCACCTTTTTACCTGACAAAACTGTTTTTGCCCCATCTGGCGGAGGGTGCATCTATCATCCATATTTCCTCCAGCCGTGACCGTATGAGCCAGCCTTTTACGGAAAGCTATACGGCGGCAAAAGGCGGTATCTCCGCATTGACCCATGCCATGGCGGTGAGCCTGCGGGG
Source organism: Anaerotignum sp. (assembly GCA_017523325.1). Lineage (GTDB taxonomy): Bacteria > Bacillota > Clostridia > Lachnospirales > Anaerotignaceae > Anaerotignum_A. The sequence continues at coordinate 37,499 of JAFWWO010000030.1, forward strand.
GAAGGCACGGGTAAACAGCATTTCTCCCGGCTGGATTGATACGTCATACATCTCTTATAGCGGGTCGGACGCCGCCCAGCACCCGGCGGGGCGGGTAGGCGACCCGATGGATATTGCCAATCTGGTGCTGTTTTTATGCTCCGAGAAGGCAGGCTTTATCACGGGGGAGAATATCTGCGTGGATGGCGGCATGACAAAGCAAATGATATACCATGATGATGAAGGCTGGAGGCTGACGGAATAAAAAAACGCCCTTTCCGAAAAACGGAGAGGGCAATTTTTTTTATAATGCTTCCAAATATGCTTTGTTGGCGGCGATGGCCTTTTCGGTGACCTCCTTGGCGGGTCCGCCGATGACTTTTCTCGCCTGCACACATTGGTTGACTTGAATGGCATCATAAACGCTTTCGTCAAATACAGGGGAAATGGCCTGATATTCCTCCAAAGAAAGGTCGTCCAGATTGGTGTGATGCTCGATGCAGTACAATACCAACCGCCCGATGATGGCGTGGGCATCACGGAAGGGTACGCCTTGTTTTACCAGCCAGTCTGCCGCATCGGTGGCGTTGGTAAAGCCGCCCTTTGCCGCTTGGAGCATAGCCTCTTTTTTGACGGTCATGGTGGCAATCATTTGGGTGAAAACAGGCAGGCACAGCTTTACCGTATCCACAGCGTCGAACAATGCCTCCTTATCCTCCTGCATATCCTTGTTATAGGCAAGGGGCAGGCCTTTCATGGTGGTCAACAGCCCCATCAGATGGCCGTAGACCCGACCTGTTTTCCCGCGAATCAGCTCTGCCATATCGGGATTCTTTTTCTGGGGCATAATGCTGGAACCGGTGGAGTAAGCGTCGGAAAGCTCAATGAAATGAAATTCATGACTGCTCCAGAGTATGATTTCCTCGCAAAAACGGCTCAAGTGCATCATCAGAATGGATAATGCGGAAACCAGCTCAATACAGAAATCCCTGTCGGATACGCCGTCCATGCTGTTCATGGTGATGGCGGCGAAACCCAGCTCCTCCGCCGCGGAAAAGCGGTCTAAATCATAGGTAGTGGTTGCCAGTGCACCGCTGCCCAAAGGCATCACATTGGTACGGCTGAAAGCGTCCGTCAGGCGGGCATAATCCCGCTTGAACATTTCCACATAGGCCAAGAGATGATGGGCCAGTGTGACAGGCTGTGCCCGTTGCAGGTGGGTATAGCCGGGCAGTATGGTTTCCGTATGGTTTGCGGCGAAATCATTCAGTGTTGCCAGCAGATCCTTCACAAGGGCCTGAATGGCAATGATTTCGTTTTTTGCATACATACGGGTATCCAAAGCCACCTGATCGTTACGGCTGCGGCCGGTATGTAGGCGTTTGCCCACATCGCCGATGCGTTCGATGAGTATGGTTTCGATGTTCATATGGATATCTTCGGCTTTTTCGTCGAAGGAGATATGCCCTGCTTCAATATCCGCCAGAATTTCCTTTAAGGTTTGGATTATCAATGCCGCATCCTCAGCGGGGATAATGCCCTGTCTGCCCAGCATAGCGGCGTGAGCCATACTGCCGGTGATATCCTCCCGATACAAACGGCTGTCGAAGGAGATAGACGAGTGGAAATGGTCGGTGAAGCTGTCTGTGGACTGGGTGAAGCGTCCGCCCCAGAGTTTTGCCATAAGTTGTCATCCTTTCTTTTTGCGGGGAGGCTGTCCCCTGTGTCCTGCAAGGGATATTCCCCCGTTTCGGATACCTTTTCTAAAATTCAGATACTCCCATCAACAGAACTGATGGGAGCATGGTGGTATTTCTTATGAATTTTTCCGCAAAAAAGCAATTTGCGGCAAACGGGGAACAGCGGCTGTGTTTTTGCCGCCCTCCCGCAAAAATGTGAAACAGCGTTTCACGTTTTTTTATTTATTGTTTTCCATCATCATTGCACGCACCTTCAAGGGCAGACCGAACAGATTGATGAAGCCGTCAGCGTCCTTGTGGTTGTAAAGCTCGCCGGTGGTGAAGCTTGCGATGGATTCGTTGTATAAGCTGTAAGGTGATGTTGCCCCGGCGGGGATAATATTGCCCTTGTATAATTTCAGCTTTACAGTACCGGTGACGGTTTCGTTCACCTTGTCGAAATATTCGCTTAATGCCTCCCGCAAAGGGGTGTACCATTCGCCGCTGTAAACCAGCTCTGTGAATTTGTTGCTGGCGATTTCGTTAAAGGCCTGTGTTTTCTTGTCTGTGCAGAGGTATTCCAGTTCACGGTGGGCATAGTAGAGAATGGTGCCGCCGGGGGTTTCATATACCCCGCGGGATTTCATGCCAACCACACGGTTTTCGCAAATATCCGCAATACCCACACCGTTTTTGCCGCCGATTTCATTCAGCTTTGTCAGCATTTCCACAGGGCCCAGCTTTTGTCCGTTGACTGCCACAGGGATACCCTTTTCAAACTCCAGCGTTACATATTCCGGTGTATCGGGTGCATCTTCGGGACGCACGCCCATTTGCAGCAAATGGGGATAATTGGGCTCGTTGGCGGGGTCTTCCAATTCCAGACCCTCGTGGCTCAAATGCCAGATGTTGCGGTCACGGCTGTAAGAATTGTCATGACTTGCGGAGAAGGGAATGCCGTGTGCTTCCAGATAGGCCAATTCGTCTTCGCGGCTTTCCATGCCCCATGTATCCAAACGCCAAGGGGCGATGATATTCAGCTCCGGCGCCAATGCCTTAATCGTCAATTCAAAACGCACTTGGTCATTTCCTTTGCCCGTTGCGCCGTGGCAGATAGCCGTAGCGCCTTCCTGCTTAGCGATTTCCACCAATTTCTTCGCAATAATGGGGCGTGCCATGGAAGTACCCAAGAGGTATTTGCCTTCATAAACGGCATTGGCCTTAATGCAGGGATAAATGGCATCGGTGATAAATTCTTCTGTCAAATCGGCAATATAGAGCTTGCTTGCGCCGGTTTTCAGTGCTTTTTCCTCCAAACCGTCGGTTTCCTTGCCCTGACCCACATCGCCGCAGACAGCGATGACTTCGCAATCATAATTTTCTTTCAGCCAAGGGATAATGACAGATGTATCCAAGCCGCCGGAATATGCCAGAACGATTTTTTGTTTCATAATAGTCCTCCTTTGATTACCTTTTTGTATCACATTTATTTTTGTGTTTTTATTCAGATAAAAGAATTATACAAAAACGCCTTATAAAATGCAATAGGCAATTATAAAAATTCAGAAATTTGTATATAGTTTTGAAAAAATGGGGAATTTATCGCTCATTTTTAGCCATATTTTTATGGTATATACAAAATCGAATGAATATTTATACATGATAAGCTGTATAAACCAAAGAAATCCATCACAGAGGGCCAATGGAAGGGGCAGGCTTTCGGTGTGCTTTATACTTTTCCTATTTCCGGTTTTATGATATAGTGAGAGTAATATGGTGTTAGAAAAGCAGCGTGCCTTTTGCAAAGAGCCATGATGAAGGAGGAAAACAGATGAAGGTTTTGACATATAGCCACGGTGGGGAGATGGCCGTAGGCGTTTTGAAAAATGACGGTACCGAAGTAGTGCCGGTGCATTATCTGGGTTGCAGCAGTCAGGATATGAACGGTTTTTTGGCATTGGCAGACGAGAAAAAGCTGGAAAAGCTGAACCGAAATAAGGAACTGATGCAGGGAATTGCCGTGGAGGAGATACAAATTCTTTCGCCCATTCCCTATCCCAAGCAGGATGTCATTTGTCTGGGCATCAATTATTACGCCCACGCAGAGGAGGCGGCTCGTTTCCATGATGAGGCCTTTGGCGGGGAACGTCCCGTGCCGATTTATTTTGCCAAGCGGGTCAACCGTGCATTAGGCGATGGGGAGCCTATTGACGGCCATTTGGATATTGTGGATAGTCTGGATTATGAAGCAGAGCTGGCGGTGATTATCGGGAAGGACGCCAAAAACGTAGCGGAAAAAGACGCCTTCGACTATGTATTCGGCTATACCATATTAAACGATATGAGTGCGAGAAATTTGCAGACGGCACATAAACAGTGGTATTTCGGGAAAAGTCTGGACGATTTTACCCCCATGGGCCCGTGGATTGTCACGAAGGACGAGTTTGCCAATCCCCCCGCATTGCCCATTCGTTCCTATGTAAACGGAGAGCTGCGGCAGGACAGCAATACGGAGCTGATGATAAACGGCATTGCAAAAGTCATCAGTCAGCTTTCGCAAGGCATGACGCTGCAAACAGGCACGATTATCGCTATGGGCACCCCTGCCGGTGTGGGCATGGGCTTTCAGCCGCCGAAATTCTTAAAGGCGGGCGATGTGGTGAAGTGTGAGATAGAAGGCATTGGCACATTGACCAATGAGATAAAGTGACATCATGGATTGAGGAGATTTTGAAATGGATAAACTAAAGGTAATGAGCGTTTTCGGCACCAGACCGGAGGCGATAAAAATGGCACCCTTGGTCAAGCAGTTGGAAAAAACGCCGGAAATCGAAAGCATTGTCTGCGTAACGGCGCAGCATCGGGAAATGCTGGATCAGGTGCTGGAGATATTCGATCTGCACCCGAAATACGATTTGAATATTATGCAGAGCCGACAGACATTGGCAGGCATCACCACCCGTGCTTTGACGGGTCTGGAGGAGGTTATGGCACAGGAAAAGCCGGATATTGTATTGGTACATGGGGATACCTCCACCACATTCGCCGGAGCCTTGGCGGCGTACTATAATCAGGTGAAAGTGGGTCATGTGGAGGCGGGGCTTCGGACCTACGATAAATATCAGCCCTTCCCCGAGGAAATGAACCGCCGCCTGACGGGTGCGTTGACGGATTTGCATTTTGCCCCCACCCCCTTGGCGAAGGCTCATTTGTTAAAGGAAAATATCCCGGAGAATGGAATTTTTGTGACGGGAAATACTGTCATTGACGCCCTCGCCCATACCATCGAGGAGGACTATACTTTTACGGTGGCGGAACTGAATACCATTGATTTTTCCAACCAACGGGTCATCGCCATGACCGCCCATAGGCGGGAAAATCTGGGCGAACCACTGGAAAATATCTGCCGTGCGGTGAAACGCTTGGTGGAGGATTATCTTGATGTAGAGGTGGTCTATGCGGTGCATAAAAATCCTGCTGTTGCAGAGCCTGTTCATGCAATATTGGGCGGCCATGAGCGGATTCATTTGACCGACCCCCTGGATTTGAAGGATATGCATAACCTGATGAGCCGTTCCTATCTGGTGCTGACCGATAGCGGCGGCTTGCAGGAGGAAGTACCCTCCATGGGTAAGCCTGTATTGGTGCTGCGTAACGTCACGGAACGCCCCGAAGGGGTAGAGGCAGGTACATTAAAGCTGGCAGGAACGGAAGAGGAAACCATCTATGCCATGGCACAGGAATTGCTGGAAAATCCGGCGGCATACGAAGCAATGGCACAGGCGAAAAATCCCTTCGGGGACGGACAGGCCAGCCGCCGCATTGTGGAAAGTATTTTGTACGCCTTTGGCAGGAAACAGGAGCGACCGGAAGAATTTCGCATAAACTATGACAAAAAGCAGAAGGAGGAACCCATTATGAAAGAAGAACGTATGGCAATTTTGAATATGCTGGAAAAGGGCATCATCACGGCGGAGGAAGCGGAACGCCTGCTCAATACACTGCATAGCGGTATGGGCTTGGAGAAGGAGGGCATCGGTAAAACCGTAGGCTCCGCACTGCAAAAAGCAGGGGCGGCTCTGGGTTCCGTGGCAAAAAGTGTTGGGGAAAAGGCACAGCCCGTTATGGAAAAGGTCGGCGATAAGGCTGATGAATTACAGCCGAAGGTACGCAGTGCCGCCTTCCGTATGACGGAGAAAATCGCCGATAAAAAGGACGATTTAGAGCCGAAGGTGCGTAGTGCCGCTTTCCGTATGACGGAAAAAGCCAATGAACTGAAAGAGGATATGGCAAATTATCGGGATAAGCTGAAGGAAAGAAAGCTTCGTGATGAAGCCGAGGATTGGGACGATATTGATTTGGCGGAGCTGAACGAGGAAGAAGCGGACGCCACCGACCCCGCTGAGGAAATGGAGGAGCTTTCCCCCGAAAACGAAAAATACATCAAAAACGTGGAAACGGTGATGGGTGCCGTAGCCTCCCAGATGGAGCAGATTGATGAAATGGAGGATTTCCTGAAAGCCACCTTTGGCGATATAGACCCCGGCGAATGGGAGGACGATGAAGATACGCCGGAGGAAAAGGCGGAAACAGAGGGAGAAAAAGAAGAATAATATGTTTGCTAACCACCCATAAAACAATGCAAAAAACAGCGGCGGGAATTTTTCCCTGCCGCCGTTGTTTTTATGGAATATTTCTAAAAATCAATCTTTTTTGTAACCGTATTCTTTAGTTCGTTATAATGGAGAGCCAGTTCTCGTTAGGACGTCTGCCCTCGTATTCATGGCTGTTTGCAGCCTCGATAATCTCAAAGTAATACCATGCCGAAGGGTCGGCATTATCCATGAAGTTTTTGAAATCGCCAAGTCTGCTTGTTTCGTTTACGCCACGGTTGAGTATTCTGTTGAGTATGGATACGGCTTCTGCTCTTGTTATGGGTTGGTCGGGTCTGAATGTTCCGTCGGGATAGCCCGATACCAAACCTTTGGATGCAGTTGCAATCTGTTTATATGCCCAATGGCTTTCTTTTACATCGCTGAAAACTGCCGTTCCTTCGCTGATACCCATGAAGTTTACGAGCATGGTCACAAATTCCGCTCTGGTAATATTCTTTCCTCCGCCGAAAGTGCCGTCGGGATAACCCACAACATATCCGCCGTTTGCCATGGAGGAAACAGCTTCGTTATACCATGATGTTGCTTTTACATCACTGAAA
>JAFWWO010000005.1 GCA_017523325.1 Anaerotignum sp.
CTGTGAATTGGCACGGCGGAATGTTATTTGATAGTGCGAAAGGATACTTGTATCCATTTGTGCATTGACAAATAGATGCACATAGGGCGACGCCCGTGATGAACAGCCGATAGGCTGTGAATGGGCACGGCGGACAGAGGTTGCGACGAGCAGCCGATAGGCTGTGAATGGGCACGGCGGAATGATGGCTATGTTTTAGTATGAACATTCGCAAAGATATGAAATAGATGAGGTGAGAACATTGGCGGAACAAAAGAACAGCAGAAAAACTTCTGCCAAAACAACTGCAAAAACATCGGCGGAGAAAAAGACCACCCAAGGAAATCAAGGGGTGAAAAAAGAAACCACTAAGGTGACGGCACAGCCGGCTCGTTTCGGTGACAGTATATTAGACGAAATACTATTGATATTGGTCATCGTTCTTTCTGTGGTGGTATTCATCAGTGTATTGACGGAAAAAATGGGCGTGATCGGACATTTATTCCGAAGCCTGTTTCAAGGTCTTTTTGGCTTTGGTGCAATCCTTGCACCGATCCTTGTGGTTTTTTATTGCATCTGGATGCTGTTTAGTGAGGAAAGAAGATTTCCATTGGTGCGGGCTTTCGGTGGCGTGCTGTTTTTATTGACTGTTTCGGCGGCGGCCTATCTTATCAATCCTGTGAAATCGGTAGAAGGCTTAGGCTTTTTCAAACGCTGCGCTACATTATACGCAGAGGGCGCCTTCTATAACGGCGGGCTTTTTGGCGGCTTATTGGGCGGCGCTTTATACCATGCCTTAGATGTTTTGGGCAGTACCATTGTTTTACTGGCGTTATTTATCATTTCCGTGATTATGGGGACAGGAAAGTCCTTTTTCTACGCCATCGGGGATTATGTGGCTCACCGCAAGGCCAAGCAAAAGGTGAAAAACGAAAAAATCAAGAATCGGGCGGAACGGATTCGTCAGCAGGAGCTTTTGGAGGAAGAACGGCTGGCAAAACGGGAGGAACGCCATAAAAAATCCATGGCACGGGAGGATTTTAATATCGAGTTAAAGAACGGACAAAACGAAGATGCAGCCCCCTATGTGGAGGAAACGGTTTTCCGCAAAAAGCCGCTGCATTTGGACTCCAAAAAGAAGGAGCCCATTTACGATTATCAAAAAGAAGCGGAACAGCCTATGGAAGAAAACCCCTTTGCGGCTGAGCCTATTGTTTCGGAAAATATACCGGTAGAGCCTGTGATTTGGAACGGTGCTGAACCCATGGAAGATGAGTCTATGGAGGACGTTGATGTCATTGAGGAGATTTTTGCCCAAAAAGAAGAGCCTTCTTTCATAGAGGAAATGCCGGAGGCGGAAGTCCCTCTGCCCGTGGAGGAGGAAAGTATGATGCCGCAAAAAGCGACGGAGGAGCCCGGCACCACTGAGGAAACGCCCCTGCCAAAAGAGCCGGAGGAGGACATACCTTATGTATTCCCGCCCATTTCTCTTTTGGGGAAAGAGCCGGGCGGCGGTGGCGGCGGCAGTCGGGCAGAAATGCTTGCCAATGCCAAAAAACTGGAAACGACATTGAAAAGCTTTGGTGTGGATGCCAAGGTTGTGCAAATCAGCAAGGGCCCTACGGTGACACGGTATGAGCTTTCCCCCAGCCAAGGGGTCAAGGTCAGCAAAATTGTCAACCTGGCTGACGATATTGCTTTGAATCTGGCGGCAAGCGGCATCCGTATTGAAGCCCCTATCCCCGGTAAGGCGGCGGTGGGTATTGAGGTGCCCAATCAGGAGTCCCAGTCTGTGTATTTGCGGACGGTATTGGAAAGTGATGCCTTCCAACAGCACCCTTCCAAGCTGGCCTTTGCATTAGGGGAAGATATTGCCGGGAACCCGGTGGTGACCGATATTGCCAAAATGCCCCATTTGCTCATTGCAGGGGCGACGGGCAGCGGTAAAAGTGTATGCATCAATACGCTGATTACCAGTATTTTGTATAAGGCAGACCCCAAAGAGGTCAAGCTATTGTTGGTTGACCCGAAGGTGGTAGAGCTGAGTGTATATAACGGAATCCCACATTTGCTCATTCCTGTGGTGACCGACCCTAAAAAGGCCTCTGCGGCGCTGAACTGGGCGGTACGGGAGATGTTGCAGCGCTACAACGATTTCGCAGCCCAAGGTGTGCGGGATATCAAGGGATTCAACAAAATGATGGAGGAAAAAGGCGAGGAAAAGGGGAAAATGCCTCAAATCGTCGTCATTATTGATGAATTGGCCGACCTGATGATGGCCGCTCCCGGTGAAGTGGAGGATTCCATTTGCCGCTTGGCCCAGATGGCCCGTGCCGCAGGTATGCACTTGATTATTGCGACGCAAAGACCTTCTGTGGATGTCATTACCGGTGTCATTAAGGCCAATATCCCTTCGCGGCTTGCCTTTGCCGTGTCCTCCGGCATAGATTCCAGAACTATACTGGATATGGTCGGGGCGGAAAAGCTATTGGGCAAGGGGGATATGTTATTCTACCCCTCCGGACAGAGCAAGCCCTCCCGCTTGCAGGGTGCTTTCGTCACGGACGAGGAGGTAGAGTCCATTGTGGATTTCCTGCGTAAAAGCGGCAGGCCCGGTTATAATCAGGAAACCATCGACCGGATTACCTCCGCTGTGAAAGTGGGCGGGGGCACCGAGGAAGAGTCCGATGAATTTTTTGAGCAGGCGGTGGATTTGATTCTGGAGAAGGAAAAGGCCTCTGTTTCCATGCTGCAACGGCAGTTCCGCATCGGCTATAACCGTGCCGCAAGGCTGATGGACGAATTGGAACGGCGGGGTATCGTGGGGCCCGAGGAGGGCAGTAAGCCCAGAAAGGTTCTGATTAGCAGAGCACAATGGGAAGATGCCAACGGCGATGAGCCGGAGGAAATATAAAAAATTTTGCTGCTTTTTTCGTTGACAAAAAGCGGCAGGTATAGTACCATTTTCTTAGGGTCATATGACTGACGGAAGTGGAGTGTACCACATGAAGTATGACTGTTCAAATGCCGACCGTCTGGGCGATGATGCCTGGATTGTCGGCGTTTTTTATGCAGTGATCCAAGGCTCAAGGTAACCAGTTTGACACACGGAGAGGAGTTTTTTGAATCATGAAAACAGATTTACAGATCGCACAGGAATGCAAGATGGAACCTATTACTGCCGTTGCCGCTAAGGCGGGTATCCCCGAAGAATTCGTGGATTGCTACGGAAAGTACAAGGCAAAAATCAGTGACAAGTACTACAATCAGATCAAAAACAACCCCGACGCAAAGCTGATACTGGTAACAGCGGTAAACCCTACCCCTGCCGGTGAGGGTAAAACCACTGTAACCATCGGCCTGACACAGGCATTGCAGAAAATGGGCAAGAATGCCATTACCTGCCTGAGAGAGCCCTCTTTGGGGCCCTGCATGGGCGTAAAGGGCGGTGCTGCCGGCGGCGGTTATGCACAGGTGGTGCCTATGGAGGATATTAACCTGCATTTCACCGGGGATTTACACGCAATTACAACAGCTAACAATTTGCTGGCTTCTATGGTGGACAACCATATTCAGCAGGGCAACGAGCTGAATATCGACCCCAGAAAAATTGCGTGGAAGCGTTGCGTGGATTTGAATGACAGACAGCTGAGAAACGTGATTTCCGGTCTGGGCGGCAAGGTCAACGGTGTACCCAGAGAGGACGGCTTCCAGATTACGGTGGCATCGGAAATTATGGCGATTTTCTGTCTTGCCAACGATTTGAAGCACTTGAAGGAAATGCTGGGACAGATTATTGTGGGCTATACCTATGATGATGAGCCCGTGACGGCAAAACAGGTGGGGGCAGACGGCGCTATGACCGTTCTGCTGAAAGACGCTTTACAGCCCAATTTGGTGCAGACATTGGAGCATACGGCGGCCATTATCCATGGCGGACCTTTCGCCAACATCGCCCACGGCTGCAACAGTGTGCGGGCGACCAAAACAGCCATGAAACTGGCGGATTATGTAGTGACAGAGGCTGGCTTCGGTGCGGATTTGGGGGCAGAGAAATTCTTCGACATCAAATGCAGAAAAGCAGGCATTCAGCCCGATGCTGTTGTGCTGGTGGCTACCATTCGTGCCCTGAAATACAATGGCGGCGTGGCAAAGGCGGATTTGAGCAACGAAAATCTGGACGCACTGGCAAAGGGCTTTGTGAATCTGGAAAAGCATATTGAAAATATCCAGAAATACGGTGTGCCTGTTGTGGTAACGCTGAACCATTTCGTGGCGGATACAGACGCTGAGGTGGCTTATGTCAAAGAACGCTGCGAAAGCATGGGCGCAACATTTGCCGTTGCCAAGGTTTGGGCAGATGGCGGTCAGGGCGGTATCCCTCTGGCAGAAAAAGTATTGGAAACATTGGAAACCAAAAAGAGCAATTTCCATGTATTATATGAGGACAGCCTTTCCATTGAGGAAAAGGTAAATAAGGTTTGTAAGGAAATTTACGGTGCGGGCACAGTCAATTTTTCCGCTGCGGCGAAAAAAACACTGGCACAGATTGATAAGCTGGGCTTTGGACATTTCCCTGTCTGCATCGCAAAGACACAATATTCCTTGTCGGACGATCCCAAGGTTTTGGGCCGCCCCGAAGGGTTTGAGGTAACTGTAAAGGAACTGCGTATTTCCGCAGGTGCAGGCTTTATTGTGGCACTGCTGGGTGATATTATGACAATGCCCGGTTTGCCGAAACAGCCTGCCGCATTAAATATCGACATTGACGATGAGGGGAATATCGTCGGATTATTCTAAGGAGTATAACATGAGCGCAAAACGGATTGATGGCAAAGCCATTTCGGCACAAATTAAGGAGGAGGCGGCAAAGGAAGCCGCAGAATTGAAAGCAAAAGGCATAGAACCCTGCCTTGCCGTAATATTGGTAGGGGAGGACTCTGCCTCACAGGTGTATGTGAATAACAAAAAGAAGGCCTGCGAGGCTGTGGGCATTCGCTCCGTTGCCTATGAATTGGACGCCGAAACGGAGGAGGGCGAGCTATTGCGGCTGATTGCCTCCCTGAATATGGATAAAACCATCAGCGGGATTTTGGTACAGCTGCCTTTGCCGAAGCATTTGGACGAAACAAAAGTCATTCTTGCCATCGACCCCAAAAAGGACGTGGATTGCTTCCATCCCATCAATGTAGGGAATTTGCAGACCGGCGGAAAAGGCTTTTTGCCCTGCACCCCGGCCGGTATCATTGCACTGCTCAAACGCAGCGGTACTGTCATTGAAGGCAAGCGTTGCGTGGTCATCGGCAGAAGCAATATTGTGGGGAAGCCGGTGGCGATGCTGTTGCTGCGGGAAAACGGTACGGTGACGATTTGCCATTCCAAAACAAAGGATTTGGCAGAGATTTGCCGACAGGCGGATATCATTGTCAGTGCCGTCGGCAAGGTGCATACCGTTACGGCGGATATGGTAAAGGACGGTGCTGTTATCATTGATGTGGGCATGAACCGCAATGAGGCGGGTCAGCTCTGCGGCGATGTGGATTTTGCGCAGGTGCAGGAAGTGGCAGGTGCCATTACCCCTGTGCCCGGCGGCGTAGGGCCTATGACCATTGCCATGCTGATGAAAAATTGCATTACGGCGGCAAAACTGCAAAACGGATTGCTGTAACAATCAATACCCTTGATTTCGAGTGAAGTCAAGGGTATCCTTTTTTGGGGCAATGACCCGCAGTATCATAGATTGGTATAAATGGGATTGCAAAAATATGAGAAAGAATCAGAAAAGCATTAGGAAAATATAGCTTTTTCCTGTATTTTATAGTACACTGAATAAATGCAGTAAAGCAGTTTCGGAGGAGGAGCAATATGAACAGAACAGTCGCCTTTACCTCGTTAGGGTGCGATAAGAATAGAGTAGACAGCGAAGTGATGCTGGGAATTTTGGCAAAAAACGGATTTCGTGCCGTGGCAGAGGAGGCGGAAGCGGATATTATTGTGGTCAATACCTGCTGTTTTATAAAGGACGCCTTGGAGGAAAGCATTGAAACCATTTTGGAAATGGCAAAGTATAAAACAGAGGGGAAATGCAAGGGGCTTATTGTAGCCGGCTGTTTGGGACAGCGGTACGAAAAAGAGTTTTTTGACGAACTGCCGGAGGTGGACGCCATTATCGGTACGGCGGCTTATGAATCCGTGGCGGAGGTTGCGGCGGAGATTTTGGCAGGGAAGGAAAAAATGAAATATCTGGAGGATATTCATCGCCCGATGAAGGATGAAAACGGCAAGCTGCGTGTGCTTTCCACAGCACCGTATTATGCCTACTTGAAAATTTCCGAGGGCTGTGACAACCATTGTACCTATTGTGTGATTCCCAAAATGCGGGGCAGACACCGCAGCAGAACCCTTGAAAGCCTTGTGGAAGAGGCAGAAATATTGGCGAAACAAGGTGTAAAAGAATTGGTCTTGGTGGCACAGGATACGTCGATTTACGGCAGGGATTTATACGGACAGCCCATGCTCCATGTGCTTTTGGAAAGGCTGAACGCCATTGAGGGAATTCAATGGATTCGTTTGTTATATTGCTACCCCGAAACACTGACGGAGGAAGCCATTCAGGCTATGGCAAGCTGTGAAAAGGTATGTCATTACATTGATATGCCCATTCAGCACGGGAATGATGGCGTTTTGAAGCGCATGGGGCGCAAGAGCAGTCAAGAACTGATTCGTCAAAAGGTGGCACGCCTGCGAGAGGCCATGCCGGATATCGCCATTCGTACCACCCTGATTGTCGGCTTCCCGGGAGAAACGGAGGAGGAATTTGCAGACCTGACGGATTTTGTTCGGGAAATGCAGTTTGACCGTTTGGGCGTATTTTCCTATTCCAGGGAGGAGGGTACCCCTGCCGCTATTATGGAACAGCAGATTGATGAGGAATTGAAGGAGGAGCGGCGGGCGTTGATTATGGATTTACAAAAATCCATTTCTGCCGCCCTTTGTGAAAAAGAGGTGGGCGCCGTAAAGGAAGTGCTCATAGAAGGGAAATTGCCGGAAGAGGATATTTACTGCGGACGTACCTGTTATGATGCACCGGATATCGACGGTTTGGTATTCGTATCCGCCGAGGAGGAAGTATACTCCGGTGATTTTGTGACGGTCAAAATTCGGGAGGCCGGGGATTATGATTTGATGGGAGATGTGGTGTATGGAAATGAATCTGCCGAATAAGCTGACGATACTAAGGGTGATTTTGATACCGGTGTTTTTACTGGTGCTGTTTTTGGCGCCTGTACCCCTGAACCGATATATTGCCGTGGCAATTTTTATCATTGCCTCCCTGACGGATATGCTGGATGGGAAAATCGCAAGAAAATACAATCTTGTCACGAATTTCGGGAAATTTATGGACCCGCTGGCCGATAAGCTTTTGGTGATGTCTGCGCTGGTATCTATGGTGGCACTGAAAGATTTGGCGGCATGGGTGGTCATCATCATATTGGCAAGGGAATTTGCGATTACCGGCTTTCGCACACTGGCCATGGAGGCCAATATCGTTATGGCGGCAAGCTGGTGGGGCAAAGTAAAAACTACCGTGCAGATGATGATGGTGGTTGTGGTGCTGCTGCATCTGCCCTTTGCGTATATGAGAACCTTAGAAATGGTTTTGATAGGGCTGGCGGTATTTTTCACCATTCTTTCCGGTGTGGATTATATTGTGAAAAATAAGCAGGTATTGAAGGGCTAATAGATACAGAAAAACAGAGCGGCACAGAGGATAGGGGAGCATGGCCTTCCCTTTTTCTGTGAGATATGGATAGACGGGAAGCGGGAGGCAAGATATGAAGGCGGAAATTATCGCAGTGGGAACAGAACTGCTACTGGGAGATATTTTGAATACAAATGCACAATTTTTGGCACAGGAACTGGCGTCCTTAGGCATTGAGGTATATTACCAGACGGTGGTGGGGGATAACCCCCAAAGGCTGGAGGATACCATCTTCCACGCCTTTTCCAGGGCGGATTTGATTATTACCACCGGCGGGCTTGGACCCACAGAGGACGATTTGACAAAGGAAACGGCGGCGAAATATTTTGGGGAAAAGCTGGTGCCGGACAAAAAAGCACTGGAGCAAATTGAACATTTTTTCCGCCGTATCGGGCGTACCATGACGGAAAACAACATCAAGCAGGCCATGGTGCCGGAGCATAACGGTGTGGTATTATACAACGAAAACGGAACTGCTCCCGGCATTATCATTGAGAAAAACGGAAAAATGATTGTGATGCTGCCCGGCCCGCCCAAGGAAACCGTACCCATGTTTTTACAGCAGGTAAAGCCCTATTTGGCGCAGAAACAGGAAGTGACCTTTGTTTCCCGTATTTTGCGGGTGGCAGGAGTGGGGGAAAGTGCCATGGAAACCCTGGTGAAGGATTTGATTGACGCCCAGACCAACCCCACCATTGCCCCCTATGCCAAGGACGGCGAGGCCATATTACGGGTGACGGCAAAGGCCAAGAACGAGGCGGAAGCCAACCGCCTGATTGACCCTGTGGCAGAAGCCTTAAAAGAACGGCTGGGCATTGCAGTCTATGCCGAAGGGGAAACGGACTTGGAATCGGTGGTGGCAGAGTTATTGCTGCAAAAAAAAGCAACACTGGCAGTGGCAGAATCTTGTACCGGCGGCATGATTGCTTCTCGACTGGTGGAATTTCCCGGTATTTCCCGGGTGCTGTTGGAGGGGTGTGTGACCTATTCCAATGAAGCCAAAATGCGGCGTTTGGGTGTAAAGGCCGAAACACTGGAGAAATACGGCGCTGTCAGCCCGGAAACGGCCAAGGAAATGGCAGAGGGCATGGCGAGAACCAGTGGGGCGGATATTGCCCTTGCGACTACGGGTATTGCAGGCCCTGACGGTGGTACGGCGGAAAAGCCCGTAGGCTTGGTTTATATCGCCCTGACCCATAAGGGACAAACAAAGGTGCATGAATACCGTTACGCAGGAAAACGGAACAAAATTCGGGAACGGGCGGCTTATCAGGCGCTGGATTGGTTGAGAAAGGCTTTGATTTATGAAGAATAAGGGAGATGGTATGCTGCTTTTGGCGGCCTTTATTGGCGGCGGCGGGTTCATCAGCACGAAATATCTCCTGGATTGGGGCTATGATCCCTACCAGGTGATTTTCGGACGGTTTTTGGTGGCCGCGGTTTGTATGTGCCTTGTTTATCATAGGCAGTTGCCTAAAATCAGCAAAAAAGAATGGAAAGTCGGCGGCATATTAGGGGTGTTAATCGGGCTGATGTTTCTTTTGATGGTAACGGGACTACGCTATACAACCCCTTCTGTCAATGCCTTTTTATGCAATATTCCGGCAGTCATAGTGCCCTTTATCTGTTGGGGCGTATTTCACCAAAAGCCCGGTCGGAACTGCTTTTTCGCCGCAGGTATGACGTTGGTCGGGGTTGCCATGCTTTCCCTGACGAAAGAGTTTCGGATGGATTTCGGAGCGGCATTATCCCTGGCGGCGGCGGTGGCATTTTCCCTGCAAATGGCATTTTTAGGCAACCTGACGGAAGGCTGTGATTCTGTCCGTATTGCTGTGGCAGAAAATATGGCGGTGCTGGTGCTGTCCGCTCCGGTGCTATTGGTGACGGGGTGGAAGCTGCCGCCACTGACCATACCTGCCGCAGGGAATTTTCTTTATTTGGGTGCCCTTTGTACGGCGTTATATTTTGTCCTGCAATCCATTGGACAGCAGCACACGCCACCCAATAAAGCTGCCATTATCATTACTTCGGAATCGGTATTTGCCACTGTCATTTCTGCCCTGTTGTATGGGGAACGGCTGTTGTTGCGGGGATATATCGGCTGTATCATTATTTTTGCGGCTATGGCACTGGCGGAACAGCCCGCAGGGAAAAAATAGATTTTTTGTTGACAGCGGAGAAAAAATGAGATAATATAAGAACATAAGTTCGTTATTTTTGAAAGGTGGTTTCGATATGGCAGCAAAAATGGGAAAAGAGGACGGTCAGTTTGAAGATAAGCAAAAGGCACTGGATGCGGCGCTCAGTCAGATAGAAAAGCAGTTTGGCAAAGGCTCTGTGATGAAGCTTGGGGACGATAGCGCCAAAATGAATGTGGAGGTGGTGCCCTCCGGTTCCCTGAGTCTGGATATTGCCTTGGGCGTAGGCGGTGTGCCTAAGGGCAGAATTATTGAGGTATACGGCCCTGAATCCTCCGGTAAGACAACCATTGCCCTGCATATGGTGGCAGAGGTGCAAAAACGAGGCGGTATCGCCGGTTATATCGATGCAGAACACGCCATGGACCCTACCTATGCCAAGGCGTTGGGCGTGGATATTGATAATCTCTATATCTCCCAGCCCGATGACGGGGAACAGGCGTTGGAAATTGCGGAAACCATGGTGCGCAGCGGTGCCATTGATATTGTGATTGTGGACTCCGTTGCGGCATTGGTGCCTCGGGCGGAAATCGAGGGAGAAATGGGTGATTCCCATATGGGCTTGCAGGCAAGGCTGATGAGTCAGGCCCTGCGGAAGCTGACAGGTATCACCAATAAATCCAACTGTACGGTGGTGTTCATCAATCAGCTTCGTGAAAAAATCGGTATTACTTTTGGGAATCCGGAAACGACTACCGGCGGACGGGCGTTGAAGTTCTATTCCTCCATTCGTATTGATATTCGCAAGGCGGACGTATTGAAAATGGGAACGGAAATCATCGGGAACCGCACAAAGGTGAAAATTGCCAAGAATAAGGTGGCGCCGCCTTTTAAGGTGGCAGAGTTCGATATTATGTACGGCAAGGGCATTTCCAAAGAGGGCGATGTGCTGGATTTGGCGGCAGAAGTGGATATTGTCAATAAAAGCGGTGCGTGGTACGCCTATAAGGAAACCAGAATCGGTCAGGGGCGGGAAAATGCCAAGCAATTTCTGCGGGAAAACCCTGATGTTTGCCAAGAGATTGAAAATCAGGTGCGGCTGCACTACGGACTGCCGGTGTTGGACGCAGAGGCGGCAGAAAGTACGGAAGCGGCACCGATACTACATACGGAAATTGACGGATAAAAATGCAAGGGGGAAACCCCTTGTTTTTTTGCGAAAAGTCTTAATGTTTTATTAAGAATAACAAAACTATTTCTTAAAAGGATTGATGGGCAGAATAATGTCAATATAATGTATTTGTACACTATGGTTTGAAAGAAGATGGTTTTATGGCGAAAAGGAAAAGGCGGGAATGGAGGGGATAATTTTTATCAGAATCTAATCATAGAGAATCACATAATTCAAAAAAAATTTTATTGCTTGTTTATAAAATAGTATAATAAATTAAGAAGGAATTTAGATGAAAAAAAGATTAGTTGTGTTGGTAATGGCTTTAGGTATGATGACAACTGCATTTGCAGCAATGTCAAATCCGGGTGATGTCGCACATCCAAAGACTGATGGATATTATCTTTGGGAAGCAACGCCTAAAAGGTTTGACAAAGAAGTTTATGGTTCATGGAAGGAAGCGTGCAGGGAGTATACCGACGGAAATTCCACATCTACGCTTACAGCTAATATACCTACCGGTGTTTTTCATACTTATACAGGGGTATTACAGGTTAGCATTGCCAAAATATTATCTTTCCTTGGATTGAGCCATTTACTAGAAGATACATGGGCTGAATCTGTACAAAAAACAGAATCTTTAGCCGGTAAAGCGAAAGGAACTTGGGCGATTGAGTTTAGACCTGTATATGATTCTTATAAGGTAACGCAGGCAAGATATTATGTTCTTAACGGTTTAAGGACGAAAGTGGATGAGAGGGTTGTTACTGTAAAAAAATACAAAAGCATCAGTTTTAGAATGAGAAAAATTTCCGACAATAATATTACTAAGATTAGGAGCGATTGATTATGAGTAAAAACTTGAAACAAGAGATTCTGTTATTTTTCATTAGTAATATCTTTATTCTAATACAGCTTGAACTCGGTGGAATAACATTGTATTTGACAACAACAAAGATCGGTTGGCGACCGGATAGGCACATACTTTATACCAATAGAATAGCATTTTTGATGATGGTCATATGTTACATAATTTCATTGGTGTTCCTCATATCGGGCATAAAAGAGGAAAGAAACAAAAAAGCGATAGAAGAAGAAAAAAACAAAGAAAGATGTGATTCCGGCTCCGTATGCAGTTGTTCCGAGGAGGAACTGTTGTAAGTGTGAAATTTAATTTTATATGTGCCAAGACGCTTATTCTAATCAGCGTGGATTTGAAGAATCATTTTACAGATAGGCAAGGCTTTTCGGCTTTGTCTTTTTGTATGGGGAATTTTTGCGGAAAAAACAGCGAAGAAAGATTTGGCTTCCGTTCCTGCTAAAGAGATATCGTCTGCCGCCGAAAAAAGGAAAAGAGGAAATGGGAAAAGCCATTGGCTTTTTTCTGCGGATTGTATTATACTAAAAGCTGATTGATAAAAAGGAGCGGTGCAGATGCGAGTGACGGCCATTACGCCCCAAAAGCGGGACGAAACAAAATATAATATTTTCATCGATGGCGAATATGCCTTTGCATTGCCTATGCAGGATATTTTATACTTTAAGCTAAAAGAAGGCAACGAAGTGGCGGAAGAAACGGTGGGTTTTATCCGCAAAAATCTGATTTACATAAAAGCACAGGATACGGCACTGCATTTTATTGGCTACCAAATGCGGACGGTGGCAGAAATCCGCCGCAAGCTGACAGAAAAGGACTTTTCAGAGGATACCATTGAAGAAGTCCTCGTTTTTCTGGAGAAATACGGTTATGCCGATGACAAGGAATATTGCCGGAAATATATTCGGGAGCGGCTGCGACTACGTCCCAAAAGCGGATATGCACTCGGCTTAGAATTACGGCAAAAGGGGGTTTCTTCTCATATTGTGGAGAAAATACTGGCAGAAACGGAAATAGACGAGGATGAGGACGCGTTTTTTTGGCTGGAGAAAAAATGCCGCGGACAATGGCCGCCGGAAGAAAAAAAGAAAAAACAGATCTATGATTTTTTGCGGCGAAAGGGCTATTCCTACGAAACCATCGGGGAGGCCTTTCGGCGAATGGAGCAGGAATACGGGGGCGAGGAATGATGGCGTTTTATATCGGGGAAATCAGAAAACTGCGAAATGAGTTCTTTGAGGCTTATCGAAACGGCGAGTATAAAAAGGCGGTATTTTTGGGGAAACGCCTTTTGGCCATATATGTGGAACATGAGGATTGCGATGGCATGGAATATGCTGTGGATATGAACAATCTGGCGCTGGTATTCGACCGGATGCATCTATACGACAGAGCCGTCAATTATTACCGCAAGGCGGCGGAACTGAAAAAGGAATGCAGCGGCGAAAGCCTTTCCTACGGGGATACGCTGAACAATCTTGCTATTGTATTAAACCAAATGGGAGAGCAGGCGGAGGCATTAGAACTGCATGAAAAGGTGTTGGAAATCCGACAGATACGACTGGGCAGAACCCATAAGGATACGGTGCACAGTCTATATCATCTGGGGCATACTTATGCATTATTAGAGGATTACGAAAAAGCCTTGGAGCAGCAGGAAAAAGCATTGCAGGCGGCGAACCAATGCCCGCAGTTTTCCGGTCTGGATTTGGCGGATATTTATAGTGCCATAGGCGGGATTTGCGAGAAAACAGGGAATTTCAGAAAATCCATGGAGTATTATGAACCCTGTCTGGACCTTATCGAGAAAGAACGGGGTCGGGAAAGCCTTTATTTTATGCAGCATTTATTATTATTGTCAGATGTATGCGAAAAGGCGGATTTGCTGAATCTGGCGGTGGAATATTACGAAACGGCATTGGAGATTAAGCGGGGGCTGATGCGTGAAAATCATCTGGATTTTATCAACGGTCTGAATTATTTGGCAACCCTATGCTGTAAGGACAAACAGTTTGATAAGGCCATTGCACTGCACCAAGAGGTTTTGGAATTGATTACTCATCTACTGGGGCAGGAGCACGTGTTTTATGCGGATACCCTACATAATTTGAGCATGGATTACTGCGGAAAAGGGGAGCGCAAAAAAGCTCTTGCCTTAGGCAAAAAAGCCTTAGCTCGTAAAAAGCAGTTTTTTGGCGAGGAGAACCCGCAAATTGCAGGCAGTTTGATGAATCTGGGAATCCTGTATGATACCGGGGGAAAGCCTGATGAAGGGCTGCGGCATGTGCAGCGGGCTTTGGAGATTTGCCAAAACCACGGAACGGAAAAAGAAGTCGCCGATACCCTTATCATTCTTGCCCGTATATATGAGCATCAAGGGGCTTTGGAAGGGGCTGCTGCGGCCGTTGCAGAGGCGTTGGAGGGATTGCAGCGGTGCGGCGAGGAGGAAAAGACTACGGCGGTTCTGGCATGGCAGTTTTTAGGAGAACTGCGATGTCGGCAGGGGGAATATGCCAATGCCCTTTGGGCATGCCGAAAGGCGGCGGATATGACCGAGCGGCATGTGGGCAGAGGACACCCCTCTTATGCAACGGCGTTGGAACGGCTGGGGCTGATTTACGAAAGTGCCGGTGATTTGACGGCTGCGGCAACGGCTTTAGAGGAAACGGCCAAAATCCGACGGGAAATGCTGGACGAGGATAATCCCCGCTATTTGGATGCGCTGGAGGTTTTAGGGCGTATTTATACGAAAAAAGAGGAGTACGAAAAAGCCATTCGTTATTATCAGGAAAAAAATGACAGGAATTATGAGGAAACCAAGGAGGAACAGCTGGCTGCGGCCAACAACTTATTGGCTATCGCAAATTGCTACCGTTTGGCGGGAAATGACCTGAAAGCGGACGCCTATTTCATAGAGGCGGAAGGGAAGCTGAAGCGCTGTACCCTTTCTCCCGATGAAATTTATGAAAGCCGTCGGGCTGCATTTTTTGCAGGGCGAACGGGCAAGAAGGAAGCCGTAAAAAGGGCAGGCGAGCCCCGGGGACGCAGACGGATAGGAACCATAAAGCGTTTGGAGGAGTGTTTTCAGGAACGTATCGACCGTTTTGGTGTTGCGGACAAAGAAGCTGTGCGGCTTGCCCTTGCTTTGGGGGATTTGCTTGAGGGGATAGGTGAACAGGAAAGTGCCGAAAAATGGTTCCTTTTGGCGGAAAAGCACGGCGAGGAAGGCCGTTATGTCCGTGCCTGTGAACGACTGGGCAGATATTGGCTGAAGCAGGGCAAAACCCCTTTGGCATTGCGGCGGCTAATGAATGCCAAGGAGTATCTGGCGGAATACGGCGATAGTAAATCGGCGGAATATTGTGCATTTCTGGGGCTTTTGGGGGACGCCTATTGCCAAAAGGGCGCCGCAGAAAATGCCATAGTGCAGTATTGGGCTTGGAGCCGGCTTTACAAGGAATTACGACTGCCCGCAACGGACGATTTCGAGGGAAGAATGGAGCGTGCCGCCCGGCTGTTGGAGGGCTCTAAACGACAGCAGGAGGCAGTGGAGTTTTACAGCACATTAGCCCTTTCCGTCCGTGGCAGAGAAGGAGAATCCAAGAATTTTGCCCGTTTGATTTTGAAAACAGCCGCACTGCATGTGGCACTGGGTAACGGAGCCAAGGCGGAGGCCTTATTGGACAGAGTGCTGCTTCTGGGCGGCGGGGACGGCACCTTTTCTGCGGCATTTGGCAGGCTTTGTGATAGGGTGGGCAGGCTGTTTTACGGGGCGGGCTGCATAAAAAAGGCAGAGGAAGCCCTGCGGCAGGCCTATCAAATACAAGCTTGCGGTGAAAAATGCATGACAAAAGAGGGCTTTGCTCTTTTGCTGGAGTTATTGCGTATGGGTGACGATAGAATGGCGTATTTGGCCGTAAAAAACGGCGAAAAATTAGAATAAATTTGTTGACAGACTTTTTTGGCTGTGGTAAGATACTAGAGTATGTTCAGCCGCACGGAGAGGCTCTGAAAAATCGAAGACAGGCTTCGGTTGCCATATCCGGCGAGTAAATTGCGAGGAGGTGTTCACATGTACGCAATTATTGAAACCGGCGGTAAGCAGTATAAGGTGGCAGAAGGCGATATCATCACAGTGGAAAAGCTGGGCGTGGAAGCCGGTCAGGATTTCACATTCGACAAGGTTCTGGTGCTGGCAAAAGACGGCGATGTAAAGGTCGGCGCACCTTATGTGGAAGGCGCAGCGGTTACAGCATCTGTAATCGGTGACGGTAAGGCAAAAAAGGTTGTGGTTTACAAATATAAACCCAAAAAAGGCTTCCACAAGAAAAGAGGCCACAGACAGCCTTTCACAAAACTGCAGATCAAATCCCTGTAATTCGTTATGATTCAAGGAAAAATTTATCGAAAAAATCAGAAAATCTGCGGTTTTGAGATTTCCGGCCATGCGGGGTACGCCCCGGCGGGGGAGGATATCGTTTGCTCCGCAGTGACAGTATTGGCGTTCAATACGATCAATGCCATAGAGCATTTTACCGAAATCCCCTTTCGGTGCGAAACCGATGAAAAAAACGGCGGATATCTCAAAGTCTTGTTCCCCTATGAGGGGTTGGCAGATCACGATACACAGCTTCTTCTGGAGGCGCTGGTCATGGGTCTGTCAGGTATAGAAACGGAATATAAACAGTATCTCACTTTGATCAATGAGGAGGTGTGAAGCATGTTCAGATTGAACCTTCAGTTCTTCGCGCACCATAAGGGCGGCGGTTCCACAAAGAACGGTCGTGATTCCAATGCAAAAAGACTTGGTGCAAAACGTGCGGACGGTCAGTACGTTCTGGCCGGCAATATCTTATATACACAGAGAGGCACAAAGATCCATCCCGGCGTAAACGTTGGCAGAGGCGGCAACGATACACTGTTCGCTTTGGTGGACGGCCGTGTGAAATATGAAAGAAAAGGCAGAGATAAAAAACAGGTTTCTGTTTATCCTGTCGAGATTGCGGAATAAGAATTGCGAAGGCTTCAAATGATATCATTTGAAGCCTTTTCTTTACAGAGGGGTTTGCCGAAAAATTACTGCTGAAAACAGAGCATTTCCTACCATTTGCGGCTGATAGAAAATACTGTGTTTTTAGTGCAATCAGATAAAAAGAGTTTCATAAATAAGGCGTTTTTTCTGCAAAACCTAGTTTTGCGGATATAAGGGTACAGGGTCCCCTTGATTTGCAGGCGGCGCCCCGGGCAGAAAGGAGCTGGCAAAATGTTTGTAGATAGAGTCAAAATCCACATAAAAGGCGGCAACGGCGGCAACGGCATGGTTTCTTTTTATCGTGCCAAATATATCACTCACGGCGGCCCCGACGGCGGCGATGGCGGCAAGGGCGGCGATGTGATATTTGTCGGTGACGAAAGCATGGGTACATTGATGGACTTCCGCTATAAACGTATGTTTAAGGCAGGCAACGGTGAAGGCGGCGGCAAGCGTAACTGCTTCGGTAAGGACGGAGAGGACGTCATCATTAAAGTGCCGGTGGGTACCGTGATTCGTGAGGCGGAAAGCGGCAAGGTGATGGCGGATATTACCCGCCACGGCGAGGAAAAAATACTCATTCATGGCGGCAAGGGCGGTAAGGGCAATCAGCATTTCGCTACCCCTACCAGACAAGCCCCTCGCTATGCGGAGCAGGGCAGAATTGCCAAGGAATACGATGTTATTCTGGAATTAAAGCTGATTGCAGATGTGGGGCTAATCGGCTTCCCCAATGTGGGGAAATCTACCCTGCTTTCCATGGTTACCAATGCCAATCCGAAAATTGCCAATTACCACTTCACCACCCTTGCACCTAATTTAGGCGTTGTGGAAGGGCGGTTTGGTGACAGCTTTGTTTTGGCGGATATCCCCGGTTTGGTGGAGGGTGCCAGCGAAGGCATCGGTCTGGGACACGAGTTCCTCCGTCATGTGGAGCGGACGAAGGTGTTCATTCATGTGGTGGACGCCGCCGGCATCGAAGGGGACGACCCTGTGGAGAACGTGGAGAAAATCAACAAAGAGCTGGAGGAGTATAACCCTGATTTGATGAAGCGTCCTCAGGTCATTGCGGCAAATAAAACGGATATCCCCGGCTCGGAGGAAAATGTGGCCCGCCTCAAGGAAATTTACGAAAAACAGGGCTATCAGGTGTTTCCCATTTCTGCTGCTACCAATCGGGGATTAGATGAACTGCTGACGGCCGTTGGGGCGATTTTGAAGGATTACCCTGAGGATATTGTCTTTGCGGAGGAATACGAGGAATACGATGAGGTTTCCATGGATCAGGAGCCGTTCACCATAGAGCAGGAAGAGGAGAATTATTTTGTTGTGACCGGTGTTGGTGTGGAAAAAATGATCGGCTATACCAATATCGAAACGGAAAAGGGCTTTGCCTTCTTCCAACGCTATTTGAAGGAAAAGGGCATCATCGAGGCTTTGGAAGAAAAGGGCATACAAGAAGGGGATACGGTTCGTATCTACGATTTGGAATTTGAATTCTGGAAATAAAAAAAGGCCTTATGTATTGGGCGATTTGCCTGTGCATAAGGTCTTTTTATGTTCGCTCAAAGAGAAGTGTTTTCGGGGGTATTTTGGTGAAGGGTCTGTACGGCTTCTATCAGGTTTTGATGGGTGATGTTTCTTGGCTCAAAATGCAGAAGATGAAACACGATTTGCATGGCAGTACCCATACCGAAAACGGAAATAACCGTACCGATGCCCACAGGCCCGCCCAACAACCAGCCAACCAACAAGGCCAGACCGACCAACGCTGTCTGCACAACGCCGATGGGGAGGCGGGAAAAACGCTTGCCTAATGCAATCAAAAGGGCATCTCTGGGGCCGCAGCCCTGTCCGGCAGACATATATACATATTGCCCATAGGCCATGATAAACAGCCCCGCCAGTATCAGTAAAACCCCCAAGGGTATGGCTTGGCTTATGGGAACGAAATTCAGCCAACGGAAGAAATCCACGAAGTTTCCTACCAAAAGGGCGTCCAATACAGTGCCGAAGCCGATTTTTTCTTTCAGCAAAACATCAATGACCAATATGATAATGCTGATTGCCGTATGGACGATGCCATAGCCGAAAGGGGTATGATAGGAAAGCCCCATAGACAGGCAATCCCAAGGCGCAAGCCCGATATTGGCACAAATCGTCAGATATACGCCAAAGGCAAACAAAAATAGCCCGAAGGCGGCCTTTAGGATTTGCCGCAGCAAATACACAATATTGTTTGTCAATGAAATCCCTCCTTAAATAGCAGGTTACATCTCGCTTTCACACAAATTTTCCCGAAAACGCTTTATTAACAGGCGAAAGGCATTGCTTTTGGCCTTTTTCGGTATCATAAAAATGACATAGCCTTATTTTAACCCACACCCCCTTTTTGGGCAAGGATTTCTTATTTTTTTCGTAAGGGAAAAAAGAGGTCGAAAAATATGTTGCAAAATGTAAATTTATAACAGATTTTCCGGAAATTGCCGGCGTGGAATCCGTTGATTTTCAGCATATTCGATTCGGAAATATTTTTATTGCAGATAGAAGAAAAAATGGTATCATGGATATATATTTTCAAGTAATGGTTCTCGTTTGGCGATGTGTAACGGCATGGGAGAGTGTTCTACCCCTTTTATTCCGGTTGGGACGACCCGGACGGAGAATATGCTTTGAAACAATCAAAACCTTTTAAGCTTTTAGATAAGGAGTGGTCGTATGAAATACAAAAGGAACAAATTATTGAGTATTTTTCTTGCCCTCGTGATGGTGGCGGGATTACTGCCTACTGCCGCCTTGGCCGCAGACCCTGAATGGGCAGAGGGTAAAATCAGGCTGGAATTTGGTTGGATAAGCCCGAGCACTTATCGCGACGCATGGCAGGACCCCAGAGCCGGCAGTGCCGGATGGGTCAATTTGCCGTATTGGAGCGGTGGTGCCGCAACGCTTTTGGATGCCGATGGGGAAGTGGTGGAAACCTACAACGGCGAGGCACGCCATCTGTTCACCAACCTCAAAGCCGGTACCTATACGATTCGTCTCGATATTTTGGACAGGGACATATACAAGATTGTCCATGGCGTAGTGAATGGAGGACCTATCCCCCATCTGATTACCGAATATGAAACCGAGGTTGAGGTTGAGGAGGGAAAAACCAGCGAGATTCAGCGGTGGGTCGTGCTGGAGTACAAGGCATATGGCTTCAAAACGGACACCGAGATGGGGACCTTTGCAAACGGAGAGAAGGAAAAAACATACTATACGGGCGAAAACTCATATTATGATAACCCCGACCCGTCAATGGCAAGCAGCAATCCGATCTTTAACATGCATAATGGCATTTACTACGGAGATTCCGCAAGCCTGTATGCCGGAATGAACACATTGGAGGAACCCGTGCTTAGCGAAGAATTGGAGAACCAAGGCTGGTGTTTCTCTGGATGGACACTTGATGGGGATGACACGGGTCGTACATACACAACGAATGAGGCACTGGCTATCCGGGTCACACATGACATCCTTCTCCATGCTGCTTTTGAGAAAAAAGGTTATACAGTCACATGGAAAAATGGTACCGACACACTGGAGACCGATGAGTTTGTCAGGGAAAATACGGCCCCCAGCTATGACGGAACAACGCCCGAAAAGGCAGACTATGAATTTATGGGTTGGAGCAAAAACAAAGATGCAAGCACGGGCTTAGCGGCAGAGGATTTGCCGAAGGTAACGGAAGATGTGACTTATTATGCCATTTTCCGCTCGAAGATAAAGGAAACGGCAACAATAAAATTCAATCTTGGCGAGAACGGCACGACAACAAATGATGCACTTCTTCAACAAGTGGTGAAAAAAGGCGATACGGCAGAGGCACCGAAGGTACAGCCCAAGAACGGGTATACCTTTAAGGGCTGGGGGATTCAAGGCATTGATGGCGTTATTTTTACAGATGCGGCTTTCCCTAATTTGCCGATGAACGCGGATGTTGTTTATGTGGCGATCTATGAAAAAGATGGCGGCTCTATTGTTCCGCCGAACCCGCCTGAGAAAGTTAAGGTGCATTTTGATATTGGGGAGCATGGGAAGCAGACGGATACAACCGAGCTCAACCAGACCATTCCCTATGAAACATCGCCGACAACACCCAAGGTAAATCCCAACAGCGGCTATACCTTCTTAGGTTGGACCATAGACGGCGGCTATGGCACCATTTATTCCGAGGCGGCAATCAATCACATGAAAATTACCACAGAAACCACATTCCGGGCGCATTACCAGAAATCCAGCTCCGGCGGTGGCGGCGGTGGCGGTGGCGGAACCGTCATCTATTATGTACTGGATTTTGAGGAAAACGGTGGCAGCCGCATTGCTCCGCTTACGGTGCTTTCGGGTACCAATGTTGATGTGACGGGCTATGTTCCCGTTCGTGCAGGCTATACATTCCTCGGCTGGTATGCAGAACCGGCGCTGAAAACGCCTGTTGAAAAAGTAAAAATGAGTAATAACAAAATTGTATATGCCGATTGGAAAAAGAACGGCGATCCGGACGATAAAGATTCTAAGCCGGGTATGGATACCGGCAAGGAAACGGCAGATGTTCCTGCTGAGCTGAACGGTGAATATCACTTTGATTATATTGTCGGTTATCCGGATGGGTATGTATATCCCAAGAAAAACATCACCCGTGCGGAGGTGGCTATGATATTCTTCCGTCTGCTGCAGGACGATGTGAGGGATACATATTATACAAAGGTGAATCATTTCACAGATATGCAGGCGGATATGTGGCATAATACCGCAGTTTCTACTATGGCGAACATGGGTATCCTCAAAGGATATAAGGACGGCTCTTTCCGACCTAACGGCGCTATCACCAGAGCGGAATTTGCCGCCATTGCGGCGAGGTTTGATAAGCGTATTTCTGATGGCATAACGCCTTTTAGCGATATTTACGGCCATTGGGCGCAATTTGAGATTATCAAAGCCGCTGAAAATGGCTGGGTTGCCGGTTATCCGAACGGTACGTTCCTGCCTGATGCAAAAATTACCAGAGCGGAGGCTATGGCCATGATTAACCGTGTGCTGAAGCGCAACCCCAGAGGGCCGGAGGATTTGCTGGAGCATATGATCCGTTGGCCTGATAATCTGGATACCAGCAAGTGGTATTACCTGGATGTGCAGGAGGCTACCAACAGCCACGATTACGAAAGAGAAACAAAATCCACGGAGAAATGGACGAAAATCCAACCGTCTAAGGATTGGATGGCACTGGAAAGATAATCCGACAATGGGAAAACGGATGATAAGAACAATGGAATAAAAAAACAAGGGAAGAAGCATAGATTGCTTTTCCCCTTGTTTTTTCTATTCTTTCCGGAAGTCGGGAGTGCTGTTCTCCCCTTCGGCAGCGGTGATTCCGATGGAGCAAATCCCGCTTTTCATCACCAGCTTTCGCAGAAAGGATTGATACATAAAAGGACATTTCAGCACTTTCAGGAACAGCTTCAGGCGAATGTGCCGCGTTTTTTTCCAATAGGCCTGATTCAAATCTCCTTTCCCGCGATTGAGGACACGGCTCAAATCTCTGGCACTGTATATGGCACTGCTGATGCCCTCCAGAGAGCTGGGGCTGATGAAGCCTGCCGCCTCCCCAATGAAAAAGATGCCATTCTCCCCATGGCAAAAATCTCGGAAGGAGGAGGGGCGCAATACCAGACAAGCCTCTGTTTTCATGGGCTTGCCGAAACGAAAGCCGATTTGCTCCAGCTTCTTTTTTTGCCGCTCCAGTCGTTGTCCGGCGTGATCCAGAGGATAAGCACCGCCAAATACAAACTGCCGATCCTTCGATATGGACCAAGAACAGCAATCTGTATTTTTGGGGTCAAAAATACAGGAATAAAAGGGCGTAGGGTGGGTTTCGGGGAACCACTGCTGTATGGCCAGATAGGTGCGGATTTTTTTGTCCGGATAAAAGGTTCTTCTGACAATGGAATTGGCGCCGTCTGCCCCTACCAGATATTTTGCCGTAATGGTACGGCTTTCCCCCTTTTGCACATAGGTGACGGAAAACCCGCCGTCCTTTCGCTCCAAGGCGGTACAAATACAGCCGCTTTGCACCTCCACCCGCCGGGGAATGAGGGAGCGGAGCCACAGGTCGAATTTATGGCGGTCCAGATTGATATAAAACCGCTGATAATGGCGAATGAGCCTATTTTTCAAATCAATGGTTTTCACGGCAAAAATTTGCGGATCCACCAGAACGTCCTTCGGCAGAGTCAAATCAAAGCTGGCAAGAGCCTTTTGGGCATCGGAGGAAATCAGACCGCCGCAGGGCTTTTGAAAGCCGTCCTCCTCATAGATTTCCTGTTTTTTATCTATGGCAATGACACGGTATTTGGGGGAAAGCAGGCGGGCCAACGTGGAGCCGGCAGGTCCCAAACCGATGATGGCAATATCATATTCGAACATAGGCGTTATCGAACGGAAACGTTCTCTCCTTTCCTTCTTTTTTCAAAATTATAGACCTTTTTGCCGGATTTTACAACTGTTGTGAAATCAGGCATTTTTTTCTGCTTTCGGGAAAGACTAACAGGGAGAACCGAACGCTTTTTAGCGAAAGAACAGAAATGAGGTGATGACATGGGCAGGATTGAAAAATATATGCCCAGATGTAGAATTTTCCTGTTGGACGGGAAGAAATTTCGGACGAATTTATTGGTACTGTTTTTTGAAATTCCCCTGCGGCGGGAAACAGCTACAAAAACTGCCCTTTTGGCAGAATTGCTGAAGCGAGGCTGCGAGCCTTACCCTACCCCCTGTGCCTTGGCTCAACGGACGGAGGAGATGTATGGGGCGCTATGGGACGTTTCTGTGGTAAAAAAAGGGGATAAAGCTCTATTACTGTTTTCTCTGGAAACGCTAAAGGCCGTAGATGTGGAGGAGGCAGCCAACTTTTTACGGGCATTGGCATTACGCCCATTGACAGAAAACGGCGCTTTCCCTGAGCAGCTCGTAAAACGGCAAAAAGCCATACTTCGGCAAAAGCTAAAAGCCTTACAGGACGATAAAAGGGAATTTGCCCGCAAACGTGCCCTGGAAGAAACGGCAGAGGGAACGCCTTGGGCCATTTCTGCCGATGGGTATGAGGAGGATTTGGAGCATATCGACGGGAAACAGCTTTATGGGTATTATCAGGAGATTTTGCAGCGGGCAAAGGTGATGATTTTTTTCTGCGGGGAAAGGGAGGAAAAAAACAAGATATTGGCCCTGCGCAGAGAATTTCCCGGTAGAGTG
Organism: Anaerotignum sp.; assembly: GCA_017523325.1. Taxonomy (GTDB): domain Bacteria; phylum Bacillota; class Clostridia; order Lachnospirales; family Anaerotignaceae; genus Anaerotignum_A. The sequence continues at coordinate 24,250 of JAFWWO010000005.1, forward strand.
GCTATGAAAGAGCAGGAGGAGCCGGATTTTGAACGAGGTGCAGCCCCTCGCTTTGTTTCGGAAGAGGCTGAGGTGGAGCAGACCCGTATTTTACTGGGCTTTGAGGCAGAAAACGGCGGAAATCCGGCGGCACAAATGTTATTGAACCGTATTTTGGGCGGAGATGCGGATTCTTTGCTCTTCCAAAAGGTGCGAGAGGAAAAAGGGCTTTGCTATGATATCAAATCCTTCCGATACCCCCTTGCGCCATGGCTGTTCGTGCAGGCAGGCATTCGGCAGAAGGACGGGAAGGACACGGCGAAAATGGTCATGAAATGCGTGGAATCCCTACAAAAAGAGCCCATTTCCCCAAAACGGCTGCAACAGGCGAAGGAATCCATTCGGCGGGAATACGAGGGTATGGAGGACCAACCATGGGCTATGGTGGATTTTTTTGCGGAGCAGGCATTACAGCAAAAAGAACTTTCTACGGAGCGATTTTTGCGGCGGCTGGAGCGGGTGGACGCCGAAGCCCTTTCCCGTGGGGCGGCGCGCTTGAAGCTGCGGGTGGTCTATATGCTCAGCGAAGAAAAGGAGGAGAGCCATGCATAAAGCAGATGAAAGCAGTATACAAGGCAGAACCAAAAGCGGCATGGATTACTATATACTGCCCCAAAAGGACTTTGGTGAAAAAATGGCGGCTGTTTTGGTAAAGGCAGGAGCCAACCATATTTTCTGGAAAACGCCGGAGGGAGAACAGATAGAATTTCCACAGGGAATTGCCCATTTCATTGAGCATAAGCTGTTTCAACAAAAATGGGGCGACGCCTTTACGGAGCTAACCCGTCAGGGGGCTGTGGCCAATGCGTTTACCGACGGGGAAAAGACGGTGTATTATTTCAGCTGTCGGGAAAGCTTTATGGACAATCTCAAGCTATTGTTGGATTTTGTGCAGAACCCCTATTTTACCGAGGAGGATACGGAAAAAGAGAAAAGCATCATCACCAGCGAAATCACTATGTATGACGATGACCCCAGCTGGGTGGTGTATTATCAGATGCTGGAGGCAATGTACGGCAAGCATCCGATAAAAAATCCCGTGGCGGGCAGTGCAAAAACCGTGGGCGAGGTCACGGCGGAAAGCCTGCAAGCCGCCTATGACGCCTATTACACTACGGAAAGCATAAAGCTGATTTGTACCGGCGATATTCCCGTAAAGCGGGTGCAAATGGCGGCGGAGAGCGTAAAAAAGCGAGAAACGGAATTGCAGCCTTTCTTCCCTGAGGAGGAGGACGAAATTTTGGAAAAATACCGAGAGCGGAAAATGGGCTTACAATGCCCCATGTTTCAAATCGGCTTTAAGCTGCCTCCGGTGAAAAAAGGAGAGCGGCTGCGGCAGAGGGTTGCGATGGGCTTTGTGCTGGAACTGCTGGCGGGAGAAAGCAGCCCTTTTTTCCAAAAGGCATACGAAAAGGAGTTTTTGGACGAGCCTATGGGAGCGGCGTATTTTTGCGGAGAGGGCTATGCCTTTGCTACATTTACTGCAACAGGTCGGCACCCTGAAGAGGTGGCGGAGCTTTTGGGGAAGGAATTGGAGCGGCTCAAGAGGGATGGCTTCGCATGGGAGGATTTTCAGCGTATCCGTAAAAAAATGCTGGGACGGTTCTTACGGCGTTTGGATTCTGTGAACAGCCTTTGCATGGGACAGATTGAATGGGCCATGGAGGACGCTACGGCGGCAGAAATGAACCGGCTGATAAAGTCCATGCCAAAGGAGGACGCAGAAAAATTGTTGCAAAATGCCCTTTCGGTAGATACAATGGTCTTATCCGTAGTCAGATAGGGAGACTGACGCAAAACAAGGGGAAAGAAGGTATGTTTATGCCGGAAATTTGGTTTCCGAATTTAGGGATTGAAATTGCACATTTGGATCGGGTGGCTTTTACGGTATTCGGGAAAAATGTTTATTGGTACGGGATTTTTATTGGTCTGGCGGTTATCATCGGTGTGGGAATGGCTATGCGTCAGGCGAGGCGGACGGGACAAAATCCGGAGATGTATCTGGATTTTACGCTCTATGCCCTGATATTTTCCGTCCTTGGGGCAAGGCTGTATTATATTCTGTTTTCTTGGGAGTTTTACAGTGCCCACCCGGAAAAAATATTTGCAATCCGAGAGGGCGGGTTGGCTATTTACGGCGGCATCATCGGCGGGGTTTTGACGGCCATTGTTTATGCCAAGAAAAAAAAGGTGGATTTCTGGCTTTTGGCTGATACGGCGGCACCCTGTCTGGTCTTTGGACAAATGCTGGGCAGATGGGGGAATTTTTTCAATCGGGAGGCCTTCGGCGGTTTTACGGAAGGGCTGTTTGCCATGCGCTACCAGCTTTCCCAAGTCCGCAGCGGCGATGTTTCCGCAGAAATTATGAATCATTTGCAGACCATTGGCGGTGTGGAGTATATTCAGGTACACCCCACTTTTTTATATGAATCCTTCTGGAATTTTTGTGTGCTCCTGCTATTGCTGGTTTTACGGCGGCGGAAAAAATTCCACGGGGAAATTTTCGGGCTTTATCTATTGGGCTACGCCTTAGGCCGAGTATGGATAGAGGGTCTGCGGACGGATCAGCTGAAAATCGGCGCCTTTGCTGTATCGCAGCTGCTTTCGGCGGGATTGATACTATTTGCCCTCTGCTTTTTAATTTGGAAAGGGAAACGGGGAAACACAGAGTAATCAAACTGCCTCTGTCATAAAAACAGGGGCAGTGCTTTTTTGGAGAACCTACATAGAGTTGGAGTGAAAAAATAATGGTTTTATTGACGGCGGAGCATATCAGAAAAAGCTATGGCACACGGGTGATTTTCGACGATATTTCCTTCAGTATCCATGAGGGGGACAAAATTGGCGTCATTGGCGTCAACGGTACGGGAAAAAGTACACTGCTGAAAATTATCGCCGGCGCAGCACAGGCTGACAGCGGCGAAATCATTACCATGAACGGGCTGCGTCTTGCTTATCTTTCCCAAAGCCCTGTTTTCGTGGAGGGAACGACGGTATTACAGCAGGTATTTGCCGCAGATGTGCCGAAGCTGGCTTTGGTGCGGGAATATGAAGAAGCCATCACGGCACTGGCCCAACAGCCGCAGGAGGAAGGGCTTGTCAAGCGGGCGGCAGAGCTGACGGAACAAATGGATAAGGCAGAGGCATGGTCCTTGGAAAGCGAAGCAAAAACCATATTGACGAAGCTGGGGATTTCTGATTTTTCCCAAAGGGTGGAAACCCTTTCCGGCGGGCAGAAAAAGCGGGTGGCCCTGGCGGCGGCGTTGATTGCCCCTGTGGATTTGCTGATACTGGACGAGCCTACCAACCATATCGACAACGATACGGTGGATTGGCTGGAGAAGCATCTGGAGAAATATACGAAGGCGTTATTGATGGTGACCCATGACAGGTATTTTCTGGACAGGGTGGCCAACCGTACATTGGAATTGGAAAAGGGCAAGCTCTATTCCTATCAGGCCAATTATTCCAAATTTTTGGAGATGAAAGCAGAGCGGGAGGAGCTGCTGGCCGCAGGAGAGCGGAAACGGCAGAATTTCCTGCGGACGGAGCTGGAATGGGTGCGCCGTGGGGCGAAAGCAAGAACCACAAAGCAAAAAGCAAGATTACAGCGGTTTGAGGAGATTTCCGCTATCCGTGGGCCGGAGGAAAAGCAGAGTGTGGAGCTTTCTTCCGTGGGCAGCCGTTTGGGGAAAAAGACCATCGGCCTTTCCCATGTCAGCAAGGCTTATGCAGGTGTAACCTATATTTGGGATTTCAGCTATATCATACTGCGGGACGATAGAGTGGGAATCATTGGGGATAATGGCTGCGGAAAGACCACTTTGCTGAACATTATGGCAGGCAAAATACAGCCCGACAGCGGTACGGTGGAGTGGGGCGAAACGGTGAAAATCGGGGTATTCGCCCAAGAAAATGAGGATATGGACGATAACCAAAAGGTCATTGATTATATCCGTGAGGTGGCGGAGTATATCCCTACGGCAGAGGGAAAAATTTCCGCCTCCCAAATGTTAGAGCGGTTTTTGTTTCCGCCCGCCATGCAAAGAGGGCCTGTCTCCATGCTGTCCGGCGGGGAAAAACGGCGGCTTTTTTTGGCAAGAGTGCTCATGGGTGCGCCCAATATCCTTTTTTTGGACGAGCCCACCAATGATTTGGATATTGAAACACTGATGATTTTGGAGGACTATCTGGAGCATTTTAATGGGGCGGTGGTTGCTGTTTCCCACGACAGATATTTTCTGGATAAAACCATGGGGCGTATTTTTGCCTTTTCCGGCGGCAATATTCGGCAATATGAGGGCGGCTATTCCGATTATAAGGCGGCAAAAGAGCGGGAGAAGCCCGAGGCGGCGGAAAGTGTGGAGGGAAAGACCCATAAGGCAGAGCTGCTCAAGGAAAAAAGCCCCTTGAAAAAAATGAGTTACAAAGACCAGCGGGAATACGACACCATCGGTGACGAGATTGCCGCCTTGGAGGAGGGTATTGCCAAGGCAGAGACGGAGATGGCGAATTGCCAAAGCGATTACGTCCGCTTGCAGGAGCTTTCCGCCGAGAAGGAAGGGCTGGAGAAAAAGCTGGAGGAACGCATGGAGCGTTGGCTGGAATTGAGCGAGCTGGCGGCAGAGATTGAGAAGGGCAGATAATATTCTACATCGGCACAGAAAACAAATTTTAACCCAATCTGCCTTCATCGAGTGGAATGGATTTTGCGGGAAGCATTTGCATTGTTTTTTATGGTGTGCCATAGGGCTTGCCTGCATATGATGACAAAAAGACAGGATTTTTGCGAAAAGTTGCGAAATAGGTATTTTTCTGGTATGATAGACGCAAAAAAACGGAAAGTCATAGAGATACATATAAGAAAAAGATTTGGAGTGTGATGTTCGTGGACGGGTCCGTCAGTCCGGCGCTAATCGGGTTATTGTTATTTTTGGTATGCTGTTCGGCGTTTTTTTCCGCTTCGGAAACGGCGTTGACTTCTTTAAGCAGGATACGCCTGCGGAATATGGTGGAGGAAAAAATCAAAAATGCCGATAAAATTATGAGGCTGCTGGAGGACCCCAATCGGTTGCTCAGTTCTATTCTGGTGGGGAATAATCTGGTGAATAACGGTGCCTCTGCATTGACTACGGTGCTGGCCATTCAGTTATTTCAAGGCAATGCAGGCAATGGTGCGGGAATCGCCACCATTGTGATTACCGTTATCATTTTGATTTTCGGGGAGATTACGCCCAAAACCATTGCAGTGCAAAGGGCGGAAAAGGTGGCTTTGGTGGTTGTCAATGTCATTGCGGTTTGTGTATTTATTTTTCGCCCCATTGTGGCAGTGCTGAATTTATTGACCGGCGGGCTGATTCGTTTGTTTGGCTGTGACCCCATGGAAAGAGCACCCCTGATTACAGAGGCGGAGCTGAAAACCATCGTGAATGTCAGCCATGAGGAAGGTGTTTTGGAATCTGATGAGAAAACCATGATACACAACGTATTTAATTTCGGGGATTCCAAGGCGAAGGATATTATGACCCCCAGAACAGATATACTGGCTGTACCGAAGGATGTGACCTATGCCGATTTTGCAGAGCTGGCGAAGGAGGAAGGTTTCTCTCGTATTCCTGTATACGGCGAGGATTTGGACGATATTATCGGGATTTTATATGTGAAGGACGTATTTTTCCTGGAGGCGTCGGAGTTTTCTGCGGAGAAAAATATGCGGGAGCCCTTTTTTACCTACGAAAGCAAGCCGGTGGCAGAGCTTTTGGCGGAAATGAAAACCAGCCGCTTAGCTGTTGCCATTGTGCTGGACGAATACGGCGGCACGTCGGGCCTTGTAACCATGGAGGATATTGTGGAGGAAATCGTCGGCGAAATCGAGGACGAATATGACGATGAGGAAGAAGAAATCGAAATCATCAAGGAAAATGAATTTGTGGTAGACGGCAGTACCCATCTGGAGGATTTTAACGAAATGGTGGGGGTGCAGTTGGAAAGCGACGAGGTGGACACCATCGCAGGCTATATCCTGCTGCTTTTGCGGAATTTCCCCAGGGGCGGCGAGGTCATTGAAACAGACGGGCTGCGTATTGTTGTGGAGGAAATGGATAAAAACCGCATTGAAAAACTGCGGGTATATAAATAAAAAAATCCTCAGGCTCTGAGAGTCTGAGGATTTTTGTGTTTTTGGGCGAGGGTTTTTAATACAGTTTCCGTTGTTTCCATGTAATAGTCTGCACTTTGTATGCCCTGTATCTGCTGAGAAAGGGGCTTGCCTGTTTTATCCACGAAAATGGTGGTGGGCAGGCCTTCGATATGCTTGATAATCCAACCTGCCATGTTTTTATCGGGCATGATGGAAAGGAAAGTCACGCCGGCTTCTTCATACGCCTTTGCAACTGTCTGTTCGGCGTTTTCATCAGGCGTATCAATGATGACCTGTATGAAATTGACGTTGGCATGGGCTTTTTTCAGGTCTTGAGAGAATTTCTCCAGAGTTTCCAATTCATTGATGTCCGGATAACAATAGGACGCCCAGAAGTTCACCACTGTCAAATCATAATCATAAAAAACCGTACTGCTGACGGCATCTCCCTCCAGTGTGGCAGAGATGAAATTCAGGTATTGGCTGTCCTCCTCCGCTGCCGCACGTACGGCAGATTCATCAGGCAGGAAGGTTTCTATGCTGTTTTTGAATTTTGGCAAATGGCTTTCCAGCTCTCGGAAGGTTTTTTGTGCTCCCTCGGAAAAATGGGAAATGCCGCCGCTATAATTGCTTAAACAGTAAAAGTGGAAATTTTCCTGTTGGGGCAATTCCTCTACTGCTTGGAAAAGTGCCAATTCGGTCTGCACTTCAGGGCTTTCCAAATGAGCCTCCTTTACCACCAACAACTCCACCAAAGGGGTCATCAATTCTTCCACAGGAACTGTGGAATCGGGGTTATTCAGGTCTGCCATGCTTTCATCGGGAGCGTAGTTATACCGGATTTTGGCATAAATCTCCCCATCGGCTTCTGCATAGGAAGCAGGGATTAGGTTGAAGTTCTCCGCTTTTGCCCATTCATCGGGCACCGTATATGCCAGACCGCATTGCTCCAGCCGAAAAGCAGTTTGTATTTCATTCTTCGGCTCCTCAGGGGGAAGCTCCTTTTTGCCGCAGCCCGCCGAAAGAGGAAGCAGCATCACTGCCAGAAGCAGTGCCAGTTTTTTTTTCATTCTATAACCTCCAGTCAATATGGCCTTTGTCCTATTTGATTTATTATATCGGAAAAAAATGGAAACTGCAACTTTTGCTCCGCTGTGGGGGAACCTGCCGTAAAATGGGTGGTTTAATCATTTTTTAATCTGTTTTCAAGAAAACTTTTATATGGAAAAATTATGATAAAAGCAGACAAAAATCGGGCAATTTGTTATACTGTAAATAGGAATGTTTACAGGAGAGAAGAAAGGAAGTATGGCTTATGGAAGGGAAAAAGATACTTCTGGTGGAAGATGAAGTGAAGCTGGCTCGCTTTGTGGAATTGGAATTGAAATACGAAGGCTACGAAGTGACCGTATGCCACGACGGCAGGGAAGGCATGAACCGTATCATGGACGAGGAATTTGATATGATTCTGCTGGATTTGATGCTGCCGGGGCTGACGGGCATTGAAATTTGTCGGCGGGTACGGAAATTCTCCCGCGTCCCTATCATTATCCTGACGGCCAAGGATGAGGTTATGGATAAGGTGGCGGGTCTTGACAGCGGTGCCGACGATTATCTGACAAAGCCCTTTGCCATTGAGGAGCTTTTGGCCAGAATGCGGGTGGCATTTAAGCACAGCGAGGGCCTTACGGCGAAAAAAACCATTCTGCGGGTACAAAGCATGGAAATCAATACGGAAAAAAGAATGGTGACCGTTGGCGGCAAGGTCGTGGATTTGACCAAAAAGGAATATGAGCTGCTTTGTTATCTGGTGCAGAACAAAAATATTGTCCTGACCAGAGAGCAGATATTAAACGAGGTATGGGGTTACAGTTATATGGGTGAAACCAATGTGGTGGACGTTTACATTCGGTATTTGCGGGCGAAAATTGACGAGGCTTTTGGCGAGAAATTTATCCATACCATTCGGGGAGTCGGTTATTATGTCAAAGAAGAGTGAAAAAGGGATTGTGGGCGGACTGCGTCGACACATGGCCATTGCCAAGCGTACTACATTGCTTTACGGCGGGATATTTTCTCTCTCCTTACTGTTTTTGAGTGTGTTTATAACGTGGAATCTCTCCGGCTTGCAGCAAAATAGTATGCGGCGGCAGTTGATGGATACGGTAACAAATATCCGAACACATCTGGAGGCGGGAGAGGAATTCAACGACGATACTTTGGCACAGCTATTGGACAATAAATATGTGGAGGTCAGTGTATACAGCTTTGCGGAAAACAGGACATACAGTAATTTTGTGGGGGAAATCCCTCCTTTTATCCGTCAATCCGGACCCCTCCCGCCCAAAGAGGAGATTTGTGGTGAGGAGGACGATGACGATGATGAGGACGA
>JAFWWO010000031.1 GCA_017523325.1 Anaerotignum sp.
AAAAGGTAGATGTGCGGCTGTACCGTGTCATTTATAATGCGATTGAGGATATTACGGCGGCGATGAAGGGTATGCTGGATCCTATCTTTGAGGAACAGGTTTTGGGCCATGCAGAGGTACGTCAGCTGTTTAAGGCCTCCGGTGTTGGTACCATTGCCGGCAGTTATGTCAAGGACGGTAAGTTTACACGGAATTGTCAGGTACGTATCATTCGGGACGGCATTGTAGTTTACGAGGGCGATTTGGAAAGTTTGAAACGATTTAAGGACGATGTAAAAGAGGTTGCGGCAGGCTATGAATGTGGTCTGGTGTTTAAGAAATTCAATGATGTGAAGGAAGGCGACTGGATTGAAGCCTTTACAATGGTAGAAGTGCCAAGATAAAGACAGGTGATGATATGAAAAATCAAACGAGAATTTCTCGTATCAATGACGAGATTTTGAAGGAAATGTCGCAGATTTTACGGGGCGAACTGAAAGACCCCCGCATCGGCGCCATGACCAGCGTGATACGGGTGGATACGACTCAGGATTTGAAATATTGCAAGATATATGTATCCGTTTTGGGGGGCGAGGCGGAAAAGGAAAAGGTCATGAAAGGTCTGAAAAATGCCAATGGCTTTATCCGCCATTTGATTGCGGAAAGAGTGAATCTACGCTTTACACCGGAATTGATTTTTAAGCTGGACGAATCGGCGGAATATGCCATTCGCATGGAACAGCTGATGCAACAAATTTCTCAGCAGACGAAAGGAAGCGAAAGCCATGACCCGGGCGAATGATTCCCTTGATGCGATTCTGGAGGCAATTCTTGCGGCACAGCATATTTTGCTGGCGGGACATACCAATCCCGATGGCGATGCCATTGGCGCTTGCCTTGCTTTGGCAGGTTCCTTGGAAAAAAGCGGAAGAACAGCCGGAGTGCTGTTAGAAAGCTATGGCGAAAAATACAGTCTGATTCCCAATCGCCATTTGCTTGTTTCTCCGCAGGAGGCAGAAGGGGCGGAGGTATTTATCGCTCTGGATTGCGGCGATGAAAAACGGCTGGGCGCCGCAGAGGAGCTTTTTCGGAAAACGCCCCGAAAAATCAACATCGACCATCATAAAAGTAATACCTTTTTCGGTCAGATGAATTATGTGGACGGAGATGCCTCTTCCACCAGCGAGATTGTGTATCGTTTGCTCAAGGGGAAACTGCCCATAGGCAGGGAGGAAGCGGCCTGCCTCTATGCCGGATTGATTTATGATACGGGCGGCTTCCGTCATTCCTCCACTTCGCCGGAGACCATGAGAATGGCGGCGGATTTGATGGAAATGGAGATTCCTTTTACGGACATTTACCACAGCCTGTTTGACAGCCGCAGTTTTTCCGAATTAAAAATCATGGGAAAGGCCTTGGAAAATGCAGAGCTGTTATTTGGCGGGAAGGTGGTCTGTGCCACCATTACTACGGCGGAAATTGAGGCCTGCGGCGGCAGCAACAAGGAATTGGACGCCATCATCAATTATTTGAAAGGCGTGCGAAACACGGAAATTGCCTGCTTTTTCTATGAGAAAACGGAAACAGAGGTTAAGGGCAGCTTCCGTGGGAATGAGGGATATGACGTTTGTGCGCTGGCACAGAAATTCGACGGCGGCGGCCATGTAAAGGCGGCAGGCTGCACGATTTCGGCGCCTATTGCAAAGGCGAAAGAAATGGTGATGGCTGAAATTGCAAAAATGCTTTGAGTTCCTGCCTTTAAGGGGGATTTGAAATGGATGGTATTTTGAATATCTACAAAGAAAAAGGATTTACCTCCCATGATGTGGTGGCAGTGGTGCGCAAAACCCTCCATATGAAAAAGGTGGGGCATACAGGCACCCTTGACCCTGATGCGGAAGGGGTCCTGCCTGTGTGTATCGGGAAGGCCACGAAACTATCCGATATAATCATGGACGGCAGGAAAAGTTACCGTGCCATGCTGCGGTTGGGTATTACCACCACAACGGAGGATGCCTCCGGCCAGGTTCTGGAGGAAAAGCCTGTGGCAGTTACGGAGGAAGACCTGCGGCGGGCAGTGGCTTCCTTCATCGGTAAGCAGGAGCAGATTCCACCCATGTATTCCGCTGTAAAGGTCAACGGGAAAAAACTGTATGAGTTGGCCAGAGAAGGCAAGGAAATACAGCGTAGGGCGAGAACCATTGAGATTTACGATATTCGGATTCGCCATTTTTTGCCGCCGGACTATGTGGAGATGGATGTGGATTGCTCCAAGGGTACATATATCCGCACCCTCTGTGCCGATATTGGCAAAGCATTGGGCTGTGGCGGGCATATGGCGGAGCTGCTGCGGACGGCAACAGGCGCCTTTACGCTGGAAAATGCCGTTAAGCTGTCGGAATTAAAAGCATTGGCAGAGCAAAACCGCACAGAAGAAATTCTTCTGACTATGGAGGAGGCCATAAAGGAATTTCCTGCCATTCATATTGCGGCGGAATCGACGAAGCTGCTATATAACGGCGGGAAGATTTTCGAGAGATTTTTTACGAAAAAAAGCAGACCTTTACAGGTGGGCGAGATTGCCGCTGTTTTTGACAGCCAAAACGCCCTTGTGGGGCTGTATGAGATACAACAGGAAGAGAATCACTTTTTTATCAAACCATTTAAGATGTTGATTTAAGGAGTAGAATCATGGAACATATCACGGACACGCATATCGAACAGGCGCAGCCCACAGCCGTTACGCTGGGGAATTTTGACGGACTGCATCTGGGACATCGTGCGTTGATTCAATTGACAAAGCAGTTTGCCGAGGAAGAAAATCTCAAAAGCGTGGTATTTACATTTTCTCCGCACCCGATGTTTGTTTTTCGGAAAAAAGAGGACTTTGCCCTGATTATGGCGCCGTCGGAAAAGAAATTTACCGTGGAGCAGATGGGCGTGGATATCTATGTCGAATATCCCTTTGATGAGGAGTTTGCCGCCATGAGTGCGGAGGATTTCGCCATCAAGCTGATTTTTGAAAAACTCAAATGTAAGGTGCTGATTGTGGGGGAAAATTACCGCTTTGGGAAGGGTGCCTCCGGCAACTATGAAATGTTACAGCGCTTAGGGGAGGAAAGAGGCGTAAAAGTCATTGCCGTACCCTCGGTGCTGTATGGAGAGGAAAGAGTCAGCTCCTCCCGTATTCGCCGTTGCTTGGTTGATAAGGATTTAGAGGCGGCAAACCGTATGCTGACGGTACCCTATTTCATTCTGGGCACAGTGGCAGAGGGGAAAAAGCTGGGGCGTACCATCGGCTTCCCGACGGTCAATATCATCGCCCATCCCTTGAAGCTGTTTCCACCCAACGGGGTCTATGCCACCAAAACCCTTTATAAAGGGAAGTATTATTACGGTGTGACCAATATCGGCAAAAACCCTACGGTCAACGGCACGAAGAAAATTGTGGAAACGTATTTGTTTGATTTCAACGAAACCATTTACGGCGAAACCCTCCAAACCTTTTTCTACCATTTTCTTCGCAGTGAACAGAAATTCCCCAGTGTGGAGGAGCTGCAAAAACAAATTGCCATCAATGCGGAGCAGGCAAGGGAATACTTTGCTTCCGAAGCCTATGAATACTGGAAAAGCGAACAAGAACGCATAAAAGAGGAACGCCTATGAGTGAGAAAAAATCCATATTGGCAAGCCTTGCCCTATTGCTGACGGCGGCAATTTGGGGCAGTGGTTTTGTATTTCAGAAATTTGCTACGGAGGAATTGACGACCTCCTTTATCGTGGCCAGCCGATTTACAGTGGCGGGGCTGATTACGGCGGTGGCTACCATAAAAAAATGGCACCGAATCGACAAGGGGTATTTATTAGGCGGCTTTCTTGCGGGGAGTACGATGGCGTTGGGTACGGGGCTGCAAACAGTGGCCATGACCTTTGGCACAAGTCCCGGCAAAAGTGCTTTTTTAACAGCGGCATACTGCGTGATTGTGCCATTTCTCTACTGGCTGGTGATGAAAGAAAAGCCCAGAAAAAATCATCTGCTTTCGGCGGTTATCTGTCTATTTGGGATTGGTTTGATTTCCCTCAATGGAGAGGGTGGTCTGACACTGGGGGACGGTGTTACCCTGGTGTGCAGTGTGGTATTTGCGGCGAATATTGTGTCTATTGCTGTTTTTTGCAAAGGACGGGACCCCATGCTTTTGACAATGCTGCAAATTTGCGTTTCTGCCATTTGCGGCTGGGTGAGTGTTTTTGTGACCCATGGTATGCCACAGAGTATTTCCTTGGGCGCTGTGGGAAACGTACTATATCTGGCACTGTTTTCCACGGGGCTTTGCCTGACACTGCAAGCCATTGGGTTGAAATATACCAACGCTACGGTGGGTACCATATTGCTGAGTCTGGAGTCCGTTTTCGGGGTGCTGTTTTCTGTTTTGCTCTATCATGAAGAAGTTACACCTCGTATGGCGTTGGGATTTGCTGTGGTATTTGCGGCGGTTCTGCTTTCCCAGCTGGATTTTTCAAAAAAAGGGAAAAACGCAGAACAGGAACACGTTCAGACGGTTTGAAAAGAGAGATTGCTGTGAGATTTTTGGGAGATTTCAAAAGCATTTGCCGGAAAACTTTGTGTTTTTGCGGAAAACATGGAAAATTTCAATGTTTTTCCTTGCAAAGATATGGGGGATATGGTAAACTATAAACGTTGTAAAACCATGACTCGGTTTTCGGACACTCCGACCATTACTTAGTCTTTGGGGATACAAGAAGCGAAAAAGATATTTTTTTCTAAGGAGGAAAACAAAATGGCAACAATCAACAAACAGGAAATTATCGCAAAATACGGCAGAACCCCTAATGATACCGGTTCGCCCGAAGTACAGATTGCTCTGTTGACAGCAAGAATCACTCTGCTGACAGATCACCTGAAAATGCATAAGAAAGATCACCATTCCAGAAGAGGTCTGCTGAAGATGGTTGGTCAGAGAAGAGGCCTGTTGAACTATCTGAAAGATATGGATATCGAAAGATACCGTGCCATCGTTGCAGATTTGGGTCTGAGAAAGTAAGAAGATGATAACGAAAAGGGAGGAGTTTTCCTCTCTTTTCTTCTATCATAAAAAAACAGAAGGCGCACTATAGATTTCCAACTTTGCCCATAGGACAGGCTATGGATGAAGTTGAAGATCTATGGTGCAAAAAAACATGAAAAAGGAGAAATGTGTATGTTTAGAAGCTATTCCATGGATCTGGCGGGCAGAACGCTGACGGCAGAAATTGGCAGAGTGGCAGAGCAGGCAAACGGTGCCGCCCTCATGCGTTACGGCGATACGACCGTTTTGGTGACGGCGACTGCCTCTGATAAGCCCAGAGAGGGGATTGATTTCTTCCCCTTGAGCATCGATTATGAAGAAAGATTATACTCCGTTGGGAAAATCCCCGGCGGGTTCATCAAAAGAGAGGGCCGTCCTTCCGAAAAGGCGGTTTTGACGGCAAGATGTATCGACAGACCCTTGCGTCCCCTGTTCCCTAAGGATTACAGAAACGACGTGGCAATTGTGGCGACGGTTATGTCTGTGGATCAGGATTGTTCCCCTGAGGTGCTGGCCATGATTGGTGCCTCTTTGGCGTTGAATATTTCCGATATTCCCTTTACACATCCTGTTTCTTCCGTCAATATCGGTTACTGTGACGGCGAACTGGTTGTAAACCCTACGGCGGAACAGAGAGAAAAAACAAAACTGAGCCTGACGGTTTCCTCCAAGGAGGATAAGGTGATGATGATTGAGGCGGGGGCTGACGAAATTCCCGATGCACTTATGATGGAAGCCATCCATCTTGCCTTTGATACCAATCTGAAGGTGGTAGAATTTATCAAAGAAATTACGGCGAAAGAGGGCAAGGCAAAAGCACCCTATACGGAGCATATCATTCCCGAAGACGCCTATGAATTGGTGACAAAATTTGTGACCGATGCCAGAATGGAAGAAGCTGTTTTTGCAGAACTGAAACAGGACAGAGATGCCAAAATCAAAGCTTTGACGGAGGAAGCGGCAGATGCCCTGACCGAACAGCTGACAGAAATGCTGGGCGAAGAGGCAGATATTCCTGCGCTGTTGGGCGAAATTATTTATAAATTTGAAAAAATGACCGTAAGAAGAATGATTTTAAGAGATCACAAACGCCCCGATGGCCGCGGCATCGAAGAAATCAGAGCCCTTTCTGCGGAAGTGGACGTGTTGCCCAGAGTACATGGCTCCGCCCTGTTCTCCAGAGGACAGACCCAAGCCTTGACTGTAACCACATTGGGCGCCATCAGCGAGGGACAGAGATTAGACGGTCTGGATACCAACGAAACCGGCAAGAGATATATCCATCACTATAACTTCCCCGGCTTTTCCGTTGGGGAGGCAAAAACCTCCAGAGGCCCCGGCAGACGTGAAATCGGTCACGGCGCATTGGGCGAAAGGGCCCTTCTGCCTGTTATTCCCAGTGAGGAGGAGTTCCCTTACTCCATTCGTCTGGTTTCCGATATTCTCAGTTCCAACGGCTCGACCTCTCAGGCGTCAATTTGTGGCTCCACACTGTCCCTGATGGCGGCAGGTGTGCCCATCAAACGCCCCGTTGCGGGTATTTCCGTTGGCCTGGTGACAGGGGATTCCGATGATGATTTTATCGAAATTACCGATATTCAGGGTGTGGAGGACTTCTTCGGCGATATGGACTTTAAGGTGGCAGGCACCAGCGAGGGCATTACTGCCATTCAGATGGATATGAAGATCCCCGGCTTGACATTTGCCATGATTGAACAGGCCTTTGCCCAGACAGGCAGAGCAAGAGAATATATTCTCAACGAGGTTATGCTGAAAGCCATTGCAGAGCCCAGAAAAGAGCTTTCTCCTTATGCACCGAAGATTGCTACCATGCAGATCGATGTGGAGAAGATTGCAGATGTTATCGGCACAAGGGGCAAAGTCATCAAGAAAATTGTGGAGGATACCAACTGCGAAATCGATACGGAGGACGATGGTACCATTTATATCAAGGGTATTGACCCTGCCGATATGCAGCGGGCCATGGATATGATTACGGCTATCGTCAGCGACCCCGAACCCGGCACTGTTTATAAAGGTACTATCACCAAATTGATGGCATTTGGCGCCTTTGTGGAAATTGCTCCCGGCAAGGAAGGCTTAATCCATATTTCCAAAATTTCCAATAAGCGTGTTGCGAAAGTAGAAGATGTTTTGGCAGTTGGCGACAGCGTGATGGTGAAGCTGATGGAAATTGATAAGCAGGGCAGACTGAATTTCTCTATGAAAGACGCGGCTGCACCGGAAGAAAATACAGAAGCATAATCTTAAAAATGCAGGCAGGGGCTGTTTGCGGGGTATTCCCTGCAAGGGGCGCCTGCCTTTTTATCGCTTGGTAAGGCAAAAGGCTTATAAAAGTTTTGCGGCTGATAGAATAAAGCTTTCGGAAAGAAGGAAACTAAACCTATCAAAAAACAATCAGGAGAGATACTATGGTGATCATCAAAACACTGGACAACGGCATACGGGTGGCTTTAGAGCCTATTTCCTATGTGCGGAGTATTTCCTTTGGGATTTGGGTAAAAAACGGCTCCCGCAACGAACAGCCTATGGAAAATGGCGTATCCCATTATATCGAGCATATGATGTTTAAGGGTACGGAACACCGCTGCGCCAGAGAGATTGCAGAGGAAATGGACGCACTGGGAGGCCAGATTAACGCTTATACCACCAAGGAATATACCTGCTACCATACCCGTGTATTGGATAAGCATATTGACCAAGCTTTGGACGTAATGAGCGATATGCTATTACACCCCTTGCTGGCAGAGGCAGATGTGCAAAAGGAGCGCAACGTCATTACGGAGGAAATCTATATGTATGACGATGCGCCGGAGGAATTGGTACACGATGCCTTGCAGGACGCCATCTGGCGGGGAAGTTCTTTGGGAATGCCCATTTTGGGAACGGCAGAAACCATAGGGAATTTTGATGCTGCTTTTATCCGGCAGTATTATGAGAAGAATTACCATACGGAAAATATGGTGCTTTCTGTGGCGGGTAATTTCCGCACGGAGGAAATGCTGGAAAAGCTGAACCGTATTTGGGGCGGTTGGCGGCGAGAAACGCCCTTTACCCCCTTTGATACAAAGGCGAACTATGAAATTTCCCATATCCGGCGGGAAAAGGACGTGGAGCAGGTGCATATCTGTCTTGCTTTTCCGGGGCTGGAGCGGGATCATCCTATGAAGTATGCACTGGCAATTTTTAATACCTTATTCGGCGGCGGTATGAGCTCACGTTTGTTTCAGAAGGTGCGGGAAGAAAATGGCTTGACCTATTCTATATACAGCTATACGACGGCCTTTGCCGATACCGGCTTATTTTCTATTTATGCCGGCATGAACCCCAATCAGGCGGAGAAGGTATTTTCCTTAATCGGGCAGGAAATTGCAGCCGTGAAACAAACGCCGTTTCCACAAAAGCTTATTGAGGTCACAAAGGAACAGATGATCAGCAATTTTATCATCGGGACGGAAAGTACCCTCAACCGTATGACTTCGGCGGGAGCCTCTTTACTGCTGCGGGGCAGAGTGCAGGAAACGGACGAGGTGATCCGTAAAATTGAAGCCGTTACGGCAGAAGATGTGCTGGAGGCGGCAAGATTGGTGCTGAATCGTGATGCCATGAGTGATTCTGCAGTGGGTAAGCTGAATGGTACGGATTTTGATGGGCTGGTACAAAAAATTTTTTCATAATTCACCATTCTTTTGGGATACTAAAAAAACGGACTAATCCGTATGTTATTTTCATTATCTCAAAAGGAGGAAATATTATGAAAACAACAAATCTTATTGCATTGACGTTAGTTGTCATCGGTGCGTTGAACTGGGGACTGATCGGTTTCTTCAAATTCGATTTGGTGACAGCACTGTTCAACGGCAATCTGTTCTGGCTGGCGAGACTGATTTTTGCATTGGTCGGTCTGGCAGGACTGTGGTGCCTGACGTTTTACACCTCTATCGGTCGACAAGGCCAGATGCGTATGTCCAATCAGTAACAATCGATGGTGGGGCGAATTACCGCCCTGCCTTACATAGAACAAGGGGGAGAATCATGCGTTTTACAAAAATGCAGGGCTGTGGAAATGATTATATTTATATCAATTGTTTTGAGGAAAAGGTAGAACACCCGGAAAAGCTGGCAATCGCTATGAGTGAGCGGCATTTTGGCGTGGGCTCCGATGGGCTGGTGCTGATATTGCCCGCCCAAACAGGGGATTTTCGGATGCGTATGTTTAATCTGGACGGCTCCGAAGGGGAAATGTGCGGCAATGCGGTACGATGTATCGGGAAATACGTCTATGAGCGGGGCATGACGGAGAAAACCCGCATTTCGCTGGAAACGGCAGGCGGTATGAAATATTTGGAACTGCATGTGAAGGACGGCATTGTGGAAGCAGTGACGGTGGATATGGGCGAGCCCATTTTAGAGGCGGAAAGAATCCCTGTAAAAAGCAAAAAATATCCCGTTTTGGAGGAAAGGGTCACCATTTTGGACAGGGAATTTGATTTTACCTGTGTTTCTATGGGCAATCCCCATGGGGTGACATTTGTGGAGCAGGTGGCGGATTATCCTGTGGAAAAATACGGCAGGGTCGCAGAAATGCACCCGATTTTCCCCAAAAAGGCGAATATTGAATTTGTGGAATTGGTGGACGACAGACATATCCGTATGCGGGTATGGGAGCGTGGCAGCGGGGAAACCTTGGCCTGTGGGACGGGTGCTTGTGCGGCGGCAGTGGCATCTGTTCTAAAGGGGCATTGCGGCAGAAAAATAGAGGTGGAATTGATTGGCGGGTGTCTAAGCATTGAATGGAGAGAGTCGGATAACCATGTGTATATGACAGGGCCGGCGGCTTTTTCCTTTGATGGGGTCTGGCTGCGGGAGGAATAATTATGGCGAAGGAATTACATGAAATCGGACAGGCGGAGGAACGGGTCATACTGGTGGGTGTGGAAATGGACGAAAGAAACAGCCGCTCTGTGATGGCGACAGAGGCCTGCCTTGACGAGTTGGAAGAATTGGTGAAAACGGCGGGGGCGATTACCGTTGCCCGCACGGTGCAAAAACGGGAACGGGTACATCCGGGGCATTATCTGGGCAAAGGCAAAATCGAGGAACTGAAGCTGATGCTGCAAACTTATGATGCCTCCGGCATTGTATGCGATGATGAGCTTTCTCCGGCGCAGCTGAAAAATTTGGAGCAAATGCTGGAAATAAAGGTTATGGACAGAACCATCATCATTCTGGATATTTTTGCCGCCCGCGCGCTTTCCGGTGAGGGGAAAATACAGGTAGAACTGGCACAGCTGAAATACCGCCTATCCCGTCTGGCAGGCATGGGTGCAGCCATGTCCCGTTTGGGCGGCGGCATCGGTACCAGAGGCCCGGGCGAGAAAAAGCTGGAAACAGATCGCCGATATATCAAGGAACGAATTGCAGAGTTGAATCGGGAGGCGCAGGATATTCGCACCCACAGGGAATTATTACGGGCACAACGCAGTAAAAAAGGGGCACCTGTGGTTTCCCTGGTGGGCTATACCAATGCAGGGAAGTCTACCATTATCAATACTCTGACGGACGCCGGTGTTTTGGCGGAGGACAAGCTGTTTGCCACACTGGATACGACAACCAGGAAAGTGGAATTGTCCGGCGGAACGGAAATTATGCTGACGGATACGGTGGGGTTTATTCAGAAATTGCCCCATCACCTGATTCAAGCCTTTCGGGCAACGCTGGAAGAATTGAAATATGCCGATATTTTGCTCCATGTGGTAGATGCCTCCAATCCCAACCGTCAGGAACATATGCAGGTGGTCTATCAGACTTTACGGGATTTGGGCTGTCAGGATACACCGGTGATTACGGTGTTTAACAAAATGGATTGCGATGTGGAGTTGCCCCTGCCGCCGGATACAACGGCAAGAGATACGGTTCAGGTTTCTGCCGCAAAAGGGGAAGGCTTGGAAGAAATGCTGCTGCGGGTAGAGAAATTACTGCAAAGCTTCCGTAAATCCATGACGGCATTGGTACCCTATACAGAAGGCGGGCTCATAGGCTGGGTTCATGGCAGATGCGAAATGATTCGGGAAGAGCATACGGCAGAAGGCGTTTTGCTGGAGATATATGTGGACGAAGAGTCTGCCAACCGATTGAAAAAATATGAAGTGAAATAGCATCATGAAAGCCCTGTTCAAAAAAGAATGAAAGGGCTTTTTTCTATACCGCAAAAACAGTATTTCTTAAGAAAATCGTAAAGAAATACAATTTGTTTTGTAATAACTCTGTGATACTATAAATTTGTAAAATTTTTCAAGAAGCTATGGAAATATACGGTGAGGGAGACGTGTGAACATTGGGAGAAGCTATCATTCGTATCCGAAATGTGAAAAAAATATATCAAATGGGCAGTGAATCCATACCTGCGGTAAACGGCATTTCCTTGAATATTCGCCAAGGAGAAGTCTGTTGTCTTTTGGGGAAATCCGGCTCGGGGAAATCTACCCTGCTAAACCTGATGGCGGGGCTGGAAAAACCTACCGAAGGGCAGATTATTTTCCATAAGAAGCATATTGAGCGTATGGACGAGGACCAACTGGCAGATTTTCGGCAGAAATATGTAGGCTTTGTATTCCAATCCTACAACCTGCTGCCAACGCTGACAGCTATGGAAAATGTTACGTTGCCGCTGATATTTAAGGGCGTTCCCGTGAAGGAACGTAATGAACGAGCCATGGAAATCCTTCAGGCTGTGGGTCTGGAGGAGAGAGCCTTTCATAAGCCTCACGAGATGAGCGGCGGCCAGCAACAGCGAGTCAGCATCGCCAGAGCCTTTATCAATCAGCCGCCGGTGGTCTTTGCCGATGAGCCTACGGGCAATCTGGATACAAAGACGACCTACGAAATGATGGATTTGATTACGGGACTGGCGAATAAAAACAACCAGACTTTGGTCATTGTAACCCACGATTTGGAACTGTCGGAGTACGCAGACCGCATTGTGATGCTGCAAGACGGGAAAATCGAAAAAATAGAGAAAAAACTAACCGAAAAAGGGGAGATACAATATGAATAAAAAATGGTTTCGGCGAATGATAACGCTGGGAATGTCGATATTTTTACTGATGGGACAAATGGCAATCGGCTTTGCTGATGAAACGGATACTATCGGGGGAGGAAGCAGCCCCAATATTGTGGTGGGCGGCGACAATGTGTTTGAGGTGGAACCGGGAAAAAGCAGCCGCATTACCCTGCAAATGAAAAACAAGGGCGCCGGAACGGCGGAAAATGTGTATATTCAGGCAAAAAGTGCTTCCGGACTCGTACCCTATCGTGTGAGCGTACAGGGCGGCGGCAATTTGGGCGATATTGGCTCCAACGGCTATAAAAATGCAGTGCTGAACGTTTCTATGGAGTCTGAGGTAGAGGAAGCCAGCTATGCTGTCACACTGGATTATACATACAACACAAGAGGCGGCAGCAGTTACAGTGGCAGTACTACCATCTATCTGAAGGTGAAAGGCTTTAGCAAGGAGCCGGGCTTCCTGTTGGACGATGTGAAGCTGACACCTCAGAGTCTGTCACCCGGAGATAATGCCAATATCAGTGGAAAAATTGTCAATAACGGCGGCAAAGATATGCATCAGGTGGAAATCTCTCTGGATAACCTGACGAATGAGGGCATCAATCTGATGAACGGATTTAACAGTAAGCGGTTTTCTAAAATCACTGTGGGCGGCAGTGTGCCCTTTTCCTTCCAGCTGGCGGCAGCGGCGGATATGGCAACGGGCAGCTATCCCGTCAGCATTAAGCTGAGTTACCAGGACGAGTTTGGAAAAAATTTTGAAAAAACGCAGCAGTTTTATGTGAATGTAGGCGGCTCGGCAGGCAGAAAGGCGGACCTGGAAATCCGTAATATGAACGAGCCCGGCGGTGCTTACGGCGTAAATCAGAATTTTACCGTTTCTTTCGACTTGCATAACAAAGGTGCTGTTGCGGCCAAAAATATTGTTGTGACGGCAGAGCCTTTGGACACAACGGCGGTGGTACCCAAATCTTCTAATGTAAGAACATTCAATTCACTGGAGCCGGGAGCAAGCACGCCCATGGCCTTTACCTTTGCGGGAACAGCCAATGCGACCTCCCAGAATTATGCCATTCAGTTTACGGTGGAATATGGCTCCGGCGGCACTACAACCACGACGATAAAGCAATTTGCAGGCGTGAATGTGAGCAATCCGGAAAAGGGAGATGGCAAGGATAACCCCAGTAAGCCTAAAATTATTGTAAGCAATTATGAAAGCGACCCCCTTATCGTGATGGCGGGGCAGGAATTTGATTTGAAAATGACACTGTTAAATACCCACAAGGATAAAACAGTGAAAAATATCAAAATGTTTTTGACATTGGCGGAGGAAACTTCCTCCGAAACACAAAAGTCCGGCAATATCTTTACACCGGTCAACAGCAGCAATACCTTCTATTTTGACTCCATTGGACCCAAAAGAACGGTGGATAAGGCGCTACGGCTTTATGTTGTGCCGGAAGCACAGCCCAAAACCTATACGCTGACCGTGAATTTTGAGTACGAGGACAGTAAGGGAACGGAGTACACGGCAACAGAGCTGTTGGGCATCAATGTCAAACAGGTGACTGATTTGCAGATAGACGACTTTTCCATACCGGAAACCGTAGAGCAGTTTGAGCCTGTGACTGTGTCCTTTTCCTATTACAATACGGGCAAGGTTATGCTGAATAATGTGATGATTAAACTTGAGGGTGATGTGGATTGCCCGAACAAAAATACTTATATCGGCAATATGGATTCCGGAAGCAGCGATTATTTTGAAGCTACATTTACCCCCAATGAAGTCGGAGAGATTCCTATCAGCGTGGTGATTTCCTATCAGGATCCCAGCGGAGAGGAAATAGAACAGCGCAGGGATTTTGTGCTGAATGTGGCGGAACCGATGATGCCTGATGACATGGAAGGCATGGAGGGGGAGAATATGCCTATGGATATGAAAAAAATAGGTATCTTTGGCGTTCTGCTGGCGGCACTTTTGGCAGGCTTGGCGATGTTCATTAAAAAACAGAAGGAACCCCCTAAAAGCACAGCAGAAAGTATAAACAATGACGATGATTTTGACGATGACGACTTCGACGATGATTTTGACGATGATTTTACGGAAAGTGCCCATGAGGATAAAGAGGGGATGCCCTTATGAATACGAGAGATTTGATTGATATGGCTGTGCGAAACCTTTTGAAACGAAAGGTGCGTACGTTATTGACGGTTTTGGGGGTTGTCATTGGCACTACTTCCATTGTGGTTATGGTTTCTATCGGTATCGGTATGAATGTGGGCTTTGCAAAGCAGCTGGAAAGCTGGGGCAGCTTACAGGTGATAGAGGTATATCCCAGCGGCGGCATGAGCTATAACGAGGAAACGGGCAGAATGAAGCAGGAAAAGAAAAAGGACGCCTTAGACCAAAAGGCAGTAGAGACTTTCCGGCAGATGGAGTATGTAGAAGCCGTTTCCCCTGTGAAAAATTTATATGGCTTATATCTGATTGCGGGGAAATATATGGCAGATGCCGGAATTATGGGGATTGAGCCCGCTACTATGGAGGCTTTGGGCTATAAGGTTGAAGAGGGCAGAGCCCTTTCGGCAGAGGATAGCAAAGCCATTGTGGTGGGCGGTGCTGTGGAGTTTTATGACCCGAAGCTCAGCTGGGAAGCACGCTGGAGCGCAGAACCGCCGCAAATAGATGTTTTACACGAGAAGCTCAGCATTACCTTCGATTGGAACTATGGTACGAGGAATGCGGATAAATCCATTAAGCCCATAAAGGTGGAGGCTGTCGGCAAGCTATCCTCCGAGGGCAGTGATAGCTGGCGTGTGATTATGCCTATGAAAGAACTGGAAAAAATTGAAAAAAGCCAGAAAGAATGGGAGAAGAAAAAATATGGCAGCAGTTCCGCATCTTCAACAGAAAGAAATAAATCCAAGGAATTTGAGCAGGTACTGGTAAAGGTTGACAGTATGGACAATGTTCAGAAGGTGCAGCAGCAAATCAAGGACATGGGATTCCGTGCTTCCAGTCTGTCCGATGAATTGGAGGCCATGAAAGAAACCACCAAAATGCTGCGGCTGGTGCTGGGTGCCATCGGGGCTATCTCCATGGTGGTTGCGGCTATCAGTATCACCAATACCATGGTTATGGCGATTTATGAAAGAACAAGAGAAATCGGT
This sequence comes from Anaerotignum sp., assembly GCA_017523325.1. Classification (GTDB taxonomy): domain Bacteria; phylum Bacillota; class Clostridia; order Lachnospirales; family Anaerotignaceae; genus Anaerotignum_A. The sequence goes on from JAFWWO010000031.1 coordinate 15,325, forward strand.
ATCATGAAGGTAATCGGTGCATCTCTGAAGGATATTAAACGATTATTTTTGACAGAGGCGGCGTTTATCGGCTTTGCCGGCGGCGTCATAGGGATTATACTCAGCTTTTTGGTGTCCCTTGGGGTCAATCTGGTGGCATCGCGTCAGGGGAGTATGATGCAGTCCTCTATTCCCATCTGGTTATATTTGGGGGCTGTGGCCTTTTCCACCGGTATCGGGATTTTGGCAGGCTATTTGCCGGCAGTCAGAGCCATGCGTTTGAGTGCGTTATCCGCAATTAAGACGGAATAAGCATCGGGCAAAAAGTCTGAAGAATGGCTGTTTTGCCGGCCGGAACGGCAAATTTATCACTACGGATTAAAATTTCAAAAAGGTTAGAAAAACAGGCGGTTTTCAACTGCCTGTTTTTTTGTAGGTTTTGGCATGATACTTTCGTTATTTTTTGTAAAAACTAAGGCGAGAAAATCATGAAAAGAGGGTGGCTATGCTCATAGAATTGGCAGGTGCTCCGGCGGCGGCAGGATTATTTTTTATATATGTGAAGGATAAATACGAAAAAGAGCCTTGGAAAATGCTGTTTTTGGGACTGTTTTTCGGGGTATATACCTCGGCGGTGATACTGGGAGCGGGACGATGGCTGGAATGGCGGTTCCCTCATGCGGAAACGCCTCTCTATACCGCCTTCGTCAGTTCTGCCGGCGTGGAGGAGGCAGTTAAGTTTATTTTTTTGTTTTTTCTGATTTGGTTCAACCGTAATTTCAACGAGCCGTTGGACGGCATTGTATATGGCGTGTTCCTTTCTTTAGGCTTTGCATGGGTGGAAAATATTTTGTATGTGACACACCCCATACTCGGAGGCTACGGTACGGCAATTACTCGTGCACTGCTTTCTGTGCCGGGCCACGGGCTTTTTGGCGTGCAGATGGGGTATCATATGGGAAAGGCTCGCTTTGAAGGCCGAAAACGGGAATTGCTTTTGGCATTTTTTGTGCCGTACCTTTTGCACGGGCTATACAATGTATTTCTGCTGGAGGAGGATATGCGTTTTTGGATTCCTTTTGGGGCGCTGGAAATTTGGCTTTGGGTTATGGGGCTGCGGCGGATTCGCCTGATGCAGCGCATTTCTCCCTTTCGGCAAAAAAAGAACCGTTTGGCTTAAGATATTCTTTTTTGGAAATACCTTGAAAAAGAATTGGAAAAGCGATATACTGATATAGATAGAAAACAAAAGATGGCGGAGGGAAAACGATGATAGAAGCAGTCAGTTGCGGCGGCATCGTGATATACAAGTGGAAGATCCTTCTGCTGTATAAGAACCAAAACGGCAGATATATGGGCTGGGTCCTGCCTAAGGGCACGGTGGAGGAAAATGAAACCTATCGGCAGACGGCTTTGCGGGAAGTGAAGGAAGAATCCGGTGCAAACGGTGAGATTATCAAATACGTGGGAAAGACCCAGTATACTTTTAAGGGAAATGAGGATACGGTCAGCAAGACGGTGCATTGGTATCTCATGAGTGCAAATTCTTTTTATTGCAAGCCCCAAAGTGAGGAATTTTTTGCTGATGCCGGTTTCTATAAATTCCATGAGGCCTATCATCTGCTGAAGTTCAACGATGAACGCCAAATTTTGAAAAAGGCATATTATGAATACAGTGAAATGCGGAAAAACAAAGAATTTTTGCGGAAAAAATTCGGCGAAAGCAAATCATAACAAAAAAGGAGCGATGGCACATGAAAAAGTATTTGGAAGTAAAACCCGGTTTTGAGGATTTGAAGGAGAAAATCGTTGTATTAAAGGACAGCGATGATAAAAAGACGCTCTTTGCCGTAATTGCACTGGTCACGGTAGTGCTGGTGGCTGTTACAGCAGGGGTCGTGTACCTTCTGAAAACCAGAATGGACGATGAATATGATGACGACTGGGATTACGATTGGGACGATTTTGAGGACGAATATTGCGATGACGAGGATTGCTGCTGCACAGATAAAGACGTAGACGGCTCCGTAAAGGTTGAAAAGGCTTAATTCGCATGATGATGAAAAAGGGGGTAGGGAATTTCCTATCACTGCCCTCTTTTTTTGCTTTCATTGGGACGAAAAGCGAACAGGTGGGACGAATAATAGCCAAAGAAGGTGCATGAAAGTGGAACGCAGATTAGAGTTGGTTAAAAAAATTGCCCCGGATTTGACGGAGGAAATGGTAAAGCGGTATCGGATTTTGAAGGCGGTAAGGCTTTTACAGCCCTGTGGAAGGCGTATGCTGGTGCTTTCTTTGGGCATGACAGAGAGAACGGTGCGCAGCGAAATAGAGCGGCTCAACGCCCAAAAGCTGATTCACATTTCTAAAATCGGCATGAACCTGACGGCGGACGGCATGGAGGTGCTGGAAGGGCTGGAGGATATATTTGCCGAGCTGATGGGGCTTTCTGTGCTGGAGCGGCGTTTGGAAAAGCTGTTGGGCGTGGAAAAGGTGCTGGTGGCGCAGGGAAATAGTGACGAAAATGAAAGAGCCAAAAAGGAAATGGGACAGTTGGCGGCGAGGGTGCTTTCGGAGCGTATCTCAAAAGAAATGTGTATCGCCATTGCCGGCGGCACAGCCATGGCGGAATTGGTAGAGGCCATACCGGATATGTCCGTGCCTATGGCGAAGATGGTTGTACCGGCTCGTGGCAGCATCGGGCGGCGGTTGGAATTGCAGGCGGATACGCTGGCGGCAAGGCTGGCAGAAAAATTGCAGGCGGAGTATCGGCTTTTGCATTTGCCCGATAATTTAAGCCCTTATGTGCTGGAAGAAATGAAAAAAGAGCCTGATGTAGCGGAAACAATGGCAGAAATGAATCGGGCTCAAATATTGCTTCTGGGTGTGGGAAATGCGGCGGAAATGGCGGAAAAACGGCGACTGGACGATGGTATTCGTAAACAGCTGCAAAAAGATGGTGCCGTGGCGGAAGCCTGCGGATATTATTTTGATGGAAAGGGAAAAGTGATTTATGAAACCCGTTCCATCGGCATAGATTGGAAAGAGATGCAGAAAATGAAACATATTATCATTGTGGCAGGAGGGCAGAAAAAGGCAGAAAGCCTGCTGGCAGTCAGCCATAGTATCCCGAAAGGCATTTTTGTCACCGATGAAGGTGCCGCATTCAAGCTGTTAAGGCTTGCAGGGAAGTGAAAACTGCCCTATACTAGAAGGTGAATGGTTTGGAAAAAATTACGAAGTTTGGAAAACCGGAGGCAGAGAGGAGAATGGGAATGCTGCAGAAAAAAACCGTAGACGATTTACAGGTAAAAGGAAAACGAGTTTTGCTCAGATGCGATTTTAATGTACCCTTACAGGACGGCGTGATTACGGACGAAAACAGAATTACAGCGGCTTTGCCCACCATTCGGAAATTGATGGACGATGGTGCAAAGCTGATTCTTTGCTCCCACATGGGCAAGCCCAAGGGAGAGGTAAAGCCGGAGCTTTCTTTGGCACCTGTGGCAAAAAGACTTTCTGAATTGCTGGGCAAGGAAGTTATATTCGCGAAAGATGATACCGTCGTGGGAGAAAATGCAAAGGCGGCTGTGGCAAATATGAAAGAGGGCGATATCATCCTCTTGGAAAACACCCGTTACAGAAAAGAAGAAACCAAAAACGAAGAAAATTACAGCAAAGAACTGGCTTCTTTGGCGGATATTTTTGTAAACGATGCCTTTGGCACAAGCCATAGAGCCCATTGTTCTACGGTGGGTGTGACGGCGTTTGTGAAGGAATCCGCTGTGGGCTATCTGATGGAAAAGGAAATCGCTTTTTTGGGCAATGCTGTGAATAATCCCGAAAGACCCTTTGTGGCAATTCTGGGCGGCTCTAAGGTTTCCGATAAAATCAATGTCATCAATAATCTGTTGGAAAAAGTGGATACCTTGATTATTGGCGGCGGTATGGCCTATACCTTTGCAGTGGCACAGGGCGGCAAGGTGGGCAATTCCCTTTTGGAGGAGGATAAAGTGCCTTACGCCAAGGAAATGATGGAAAAAGCCAAGGCAAAGGGTGTGCGTTTTCTGACACCGGTGGATACGGTTATTGCAAAGGAATTCAAAAACGATACGGAATATAAAACCGTGCCCGTTGGGGAAATACCCGATGGCTGGATGGGGCTGGATATTGGCGAGGAAAGCAGAAAGCTTTTTACCGATGCTGTGAAAGAAGCAAAAACCGTGGTTTGGAACGGACCTATGGGTGTTTTTGAATTTGAAAATTTCGCTAAGGGTACAAAAGCCATCGCAGAGGCAATGGCGTCCATTGATGGGACTACAATCATCGGCGGCGGCGATTCTGCGGCAGCTGTCAATCAGCTGGGATACGGGGATAGAATGACACATATCTCCACCGGCGGCGGCGCTTCTCTGGAGTTTTTGGAAGGCAAGGAACTGCCCGGCGTTGTGGCGGTAGACGATAAATAAGAAATGAAAAAAGTGGGAAAATACAATGTATAGAAAAAGATTTACAGCAATGATGCTGGGAATATTGTTTTCGTTGGTTTCTGTTTTCGAGGTCTATGGCGAAGAGGAAACGGCGGAAGCGGTGCAGTATGCAAAAGTGGTGGAAATGCCGAAAGACGAAGTGACTCGGGCGGAGGAATATATCCCTGTACTGATGTATCATCATTTTGCCATTCGCAATATGGGCGTGGGCAACGGGGTGGTGACAACGGTACAGGAATTGGAAGATCAGCTGCGGTATTTCAAAGACCATGGGTATCGCATTATTTCGCTGGAGGAATTGGACGAGATATTAACCATGGCAGAGAAAAGGCAGAGAAAAGGCATCGGGCTGGAGCTGAAGCAGAAATATCTCTGTATCACCATGGACGATGGGTATTATAGTAATTATGAATTGGGCTACCCCATATTCAAAAAATATAAGGCTCCTATTTCCATATTTGCCATTACGGATTTTGTGGAACAGCAAATCGGTATCAAAAAATTTACATGGAAACAGGCGGCGGAAATGGAAAAAAGCGGTTTTGTGAGGATTTATAGCCATACGGCAGACCATCAGCCCTTACAGGACGGGAAGGAAGATGATTTTTTGGCGTCCATTGAAAAAAGCGAGGAGGCGCTGCAAAAACATCGGCAACAGGGTGGCGTGAAAGCTTTTGCTTATCCCAACGGACGGTATAATGAGGAGGTACAGCAAGCCTTGCGGGAGCAGGGTTATGTATTGCAATTTACTGTGGAGGAAGGCGTCATTAACGGCTATACTGCCCGTGAAGCCATTCCTCGCATTATGGTGACCTCCGGTATGGACGGAAAAGAAGTGATACAAAAAATAGAGAAAATTGCGGAGGAAACCTTTGCCGCAGAAGAAGGAAGGGTGGACGAATGAGGAAGAAAATCATTGCAGGCAACTGGAAAATGAATAAAACTCCTAAGGAGGCGGCGGATTTTTGCCGTATGATGAAAGAAAAGGCAGGTTCCGAAACGGCAGAGGTCGTCTTTTGCGTACCTTTTGTAGATTTACACCCTGTTCTGGAGGAATTAAAGGGGACGGGAATCGGTGTTGGGGCACAAAATCTCCATTTTGAGGACAGTGGCGCTTATACGGGAGAGGTTTCCGCACCTATGCTCAAGGAAATGGGCGTGGATTATGTCATATTGGGGCATTCCGAACGCCGCCAGTATTTCGGCGAAACCGATGAAAGCGTGAACCGTAAGGTCAAAAAAGCGTTGGAAAGCGGCTTAATTCCAATTCTATGCTGTGGGGAAACCTTGGAGCAGCGGGAAGCCGGCATCACCATCGAATGGGTGCGGATACAGATGAAATGCGGCTTGGCAGGCGTTTCGGCTGAGGACATGAAAAAGGTTGTCATCGCTTACGAGCCCATTTGGGCCATTGGCACGGGCAAAACCGCTACGGCACAGCAAGCCCAGGAGGTTTGCCACGCCATTCGTGAAGTGTTGGCGGAGCTTTTTGGCATGGAGGTTGCCGAGGAGGTACGGATTCAATACGGCGGCAGTGTCAACGGCAAGAATGCGGCAGAGCTGTTCGCTATGGCGGATATTGACGGCGGTCTGGTGGGCGGTGCCAGTCTGAAAGAGGAATTCTCCGATATTGTGCATTTTAAGAAGTAAAAACGAAACCGGAGGCGAAAAAATGGATAAGAAAACAACGGTTTTGATGATTTTAGATGGCTTTGGTATCAATGAAAAAACAGAGGGAAACGCCATCAAACAGGCAAAAACCCCTGTGCTGGACGGTATCTTGAAAAAATACCCTCATCAAAAGGGCTATGCCAGCGGCCTTGCCGTTGGTCTGCCGGAGGGGCAGATGGGCAATTCCGAGGTGGGGCATCTCAATATCGGTGCAGGGCGTATTGTATATCAGGAGTTGACCAGAATTACAAAGTCCATAGAGGACGGGGATTTTTTTGAAAACCCTGCACTATTACAGGCGGTGGAGCATTGCAAAAAAAATGATTCGGCTCTGCATCTGTACGGACTGCTTTCCGATGGCGGTGTCCACAGCCATAATACCCACCTTTATGCTTTATTGCAGCTGGCAAAGAGAAACGGTTTGGAAAAAGTATTCGTCCATGTGTTTTTGGACGGCAGAGATACGCCGCCTGCCTCCGGCGCAGAATACACCGCCCGTTTGGAGGAGAAGCTGCGGGAAATCGGCGTGGGCAAAATTGCTACGGTAATGGGCAGATATTATGCGATGGATCGGGATAAACGCTGGGAACGGGTACAAAAGGCCTATGACGCTATGGTGCTGGGCAAGGGCGAAATGGCACACGATGCCGTGCAAGCCATTCAAAATTCCTACGAAAAAAGCGTGACCGATGAATTTGTTCTGCCTACGGTGATTGTAGACGAGGACGGCAGGCCATTGGGAAAAATCGGCGACCATGACGGTGTGGTTTTATACAACTTCCGGCCTGACCGTGCCAGAGAAATCACCCGCGCCCTCTGCGATCCTGCCTTTGACGGCTTTGACAGAGGAAACATACCACAGGATTTGCAGTATATTTGCTTTACGGAATATGATCCGACGATTCCCCATAAGGAAGTAGCGTTTTTGCCCCAGCATTTGCACAATACATTGGGGGAATACATTTCTTCCCTTGGACTGAAGCAGTTACGTACGGCGGAAACAGAAAAATATGCCCATGTGACGTTTTTCTTCAATGGCGGCGTGGAGGAGCCAAATCCCAATGAGGACAGATGGCTGGTGCCTTCCCCGAAAGTGGCGACTTATGATTTACAGCCGGAAATGAGTGCCGTGCAGGTGACAGACGGCTTAGTAAAGGCTCTGCGTTCACGGGAGTATGATTTGATTATTGTCAATTATGCCAATCCGGATATGGTGGGGCATACGGGCGTGATGGCGGCGGCAGTCAAAGCCATTGAAACGGTAGACAGCTGCATCGGCAGAGTGCTGGAGGCGTTGCTGGAGGTTGGCGGACAGATGTTTATTTGTGCGGACCACGGCAACAGCGACCAAATGGTGGATTATGAAACGGGAGAGGCGTTCACGGCCCATACCACCAATCCCGTACCTTTTATTTTGGTGAATTACACAGACGGTGTGGGGCTGAAGGACGGCGGAAAGCTGGCGGATATTGCACCCACGCTGTTGGAAATGATGGGGCTTGCAAAGCCTAAGGAAATGACGGGAGAAAGTTTGCTGACGAGCAAGTGAGGATATTATTAAGGAGGAGTTTTACATGAAGGGCTATTATGAAATTACGGACGTTTACGCAAGAGAAATTCTGGATTCCAGAGGCAACCCTACGGTTGAAGTTGAGGTTGTGGTGGACGACTACGTGGTGGGCAGAGCGGCAGTACCCAGCGGTGCCTCTACCGGTGCATTTGAGGCTGTGGAACTGAGAGATGGCGGCGACAGATACAACGGCGTTGGCGTACAGGACGCTGTGGATAATGTCAACGATATCATTGCTGACGAAATTGTGGGTATGAATGCCTTGGATCAGGTTGCCATTGACAAAGCCATGATTGCACTGGACGGTACGCCCAACAAGGCAAAATTGGGCGCAAATGCCATTCTGGGGGTTTCCATGGCGGTGGCAAAAGCTGCGGCAGAAGCCTTGGATATGCCGTTGTATCAGTATTTGGGCGGCTTTAACGCAAAAACCATGCCGGTGCCTATGATGAACATTATGAACGGCGGCAAGCACGCAGACAACACTGTGGATATTCAGGAATTTATGATTATGCCCGTTGGAGCGGCATCTTTCAAGGAAGGTCTGCGTATGTGTGCGGAGATTTACCATAAATTGAAAAAAGTCTTGAAAGACAAAGGCCTTTCCACGGCAGTGGGCGACGAGGGCGGTTTTGCACCTGACCTGCCTACGGCGGATTCCGTGATCGATTTGATTAAGGAAGCTGTTGACGGGGCAGGCTATCAATGGGGCGAGGATATTAAAATCGCTATGGATCCGGCCATGACCGAGCTCTATGACGAAAAGGACGGCAAATATCATTTCGTAGGGGAAAGCAAAATGGCAGGCAAGGAAATCGTCAGAACTTCTGAGGAAATGGTGGAATTCTGGAAGGCCCTTGTTGCAAAATACCCCATTGTATCCATTGAGGACGGTCTGGCTGAGGAGGACTGGGCTGGCTGGCAGCTTTTGACAAAGGAGCTGGGAGATAAGGTGCAGCTGGTAGGGGACGACCTTTTTGTTACCAACACAGCAAGACTGCAAAAGGGTATTGATCTGAAAGCCGGTAATTCTATTTTGATTAAAGTAAATCAGATTGGTACGCTGACGGAAACTTTCAATGCCATTCAGTTGGCAAACAGAAATAAAATGACGGCTATCGTTTCCCACAGAAGCGGGGAAACGGAGGACGCAACCATTGCCGACATTGTAGTGGCGGTCAATGCGGGGCAGATTAAGACCGGTGCACCTGCCAGAACCGACCGTGTGGCAAAATACAACCAGCTGCTCAGAATTGAGGAGGAGTTGGAGGATACGGCGGAATATGCAGGTATGAATGCCTTCTTTCATCTGAAATAAAAAATAAAAACAAAACAATACGAACGGGGAGAGTATTTGGGTTTTTCAAATATTCTCTCCGTTTTTTGCAAAGCGGATCTGATGCGATTATAAAATCTGTGAAAAAACGGCAAAAAATGTGCCAGTATGTTCCTAACATAAAGTGAATGCCGCAAGCCATACTATTACTGCAACACCAAACAAAGATATCAAGGAGGTTATTCACATGAGTGGAACATCTAACAGCGGTGGCAACAGAAACAGAGTAAACGTACCTGAGGCAAGAGCAGCTATGGAGCAGTTCAAGTATGAAGTAGCGAACGAAATCGGCGTGCCTCTGAAAAAGGGTTACAACGGTGACCTGACATCCGCACAGAACGGTTATGTCGGCGGGTATATGGTTAAGAAAATGATCGAAGCACAGGAAAGAATGATGGCTGAAAGAAATCAGGGCCAGCAGTAATCGCTTAAAACCGAAACTTTTTTCGTGAATTTGCCTGCTTTGGCAGGCGAGAAAGGAAGCTTGGAGGCTCCGAGCTTCCTTTTTTACATAGCAATGGTTTTGGATAGGATTTGAAAAAAGGGGGAAGATTGTTTATAGCCCCTTGACTTTCCGCATCTTTGTGTTACAATAAACGTGTTATCATTTGGAAAATGACGGTGAAGATGAAAAGTATGCAACTGTTGCCACCTCAGAGAGAAGGCGTCATCGGCTGAAAACGTCTTTGGTTCGGTTTGTTGCGGAAGTTCCCATCGGAGTCGGTTCCCTGAACAAAAGTAGGGGAATCCGTTTCATGCACGTTACGCATTAGAGTGCCTGTGTCAGCAGGAATTTGGGTGGTACCGCGAGCCTTCGTCCCTTTGTGATGAAGGCTTTTTCTTTTGCGTGAAAAGAAACTTTGCAGTAGTTTGAAAGGTATAAAAAAATGAGAGGAGCATCGTAATGAGAGAGCAATTAAAACGAATTCACGACATGGCGTTGCAGGCGTTTCAGGAGGCAACGGAAATTAAAGATATTGACGATTTGAAGGTAAAATATCTGGGTAAAAAGGGTGAACTGACCGCTATTTTGAAGGAAATGGGCAAGCTTTCCGCTGAGGAACGACCTGTCATCGGCCAGATTGCCAATGAGGTCAGACAGGATATTGAAAGGGTGCTGGAGGACAGCAAAAAACGTCTGGAAGCCGCAGAGATGGCGTATCGCTTGGAAAAAGAAAAAATTGATGTAACCATGCCCGGTAAGGCAAGACCCGAGGGGCATAAACACCCTATGAGTATTGTCATTGATGAAATCTGCAATATTTTCATGGGCATGGGCTATGAGGTGGCCGATGGTCCGGAAATTGAAAAGGATTATTACAACTTCGAGGCGTTGAATATCCCTGCAAATCACCCGGCTAAGGATGAGCAGGATACGTTTTACATCAACGGCGATATTTTGCTGAGAACTCAGACCTCTCCGGTGCAGGTGCGTACCATGGAAAAGGGCAAACTGCCCATTCGTATGGTTTGCCCCGGTGCTGTGTATCGTTCCGATGAGGTGGACGCCACTCATTCCCCCGTATTCCATCAGCTGGAGGGAATGGTAATCGATAAAAACGTTACCATGGGCGATTTGAAAGGAGCTTTGGCGGTTTTTGCCAAGGAGCTGTTCGGTGAGGATACAAAGGTACGGTTCCGCCCCCATCATTTCCCTTTCACAGAGCCCAGTGCGGAAATGGACGTCAGCTGCTTTGCCTGCGGCGGAGAAGGCTGTCGTGTCTGCAAAGGCGAGGGGTATATTGAGCTTTTGGGCTGTGGCATGGTACACCCCAAGGTATTGAAAATGAGCGGTATTGACCCGGAGGAATACAGCGGCTTTGCCTTCGGTATGGGTCTGGAGCGTGTGGCTATGCAGCGTTACGGCATTACAGACCTACGACTGCTGTTTGAAAACGATATGAAATTCTTGAAGCAGTTCTAAGAAATATGCGGCTTTGCCCATACCTACAAGGGATACGTTCCTTGACCCGTTACGGGAATAAAATTTGAAACATTTCATTCTTAAATAAAAGCGTTTGCTTTGTTTTTTTGAAAGGCGAGCGAGGCTTGGGATATTGACCCAAGGTTTTCATTTGAAAGGAGAGGTATTTATGGACATACCGATGTCTTGGTTAAAGGAATATACGCCGGTTACGGCAGACTTAAAGGATTTTGTAGAGGATATTACACTGACCGGCTCTAAGGTGGAGGGGTATACCTCTGTGGCAGGCAGTATCAAAAATATTGTGACAGGACATATCAAAGCCATTGAAAAGCACCCCGATGCGGATAAATTGGTGGTTTGCACCATTGATGCGGGACAAGGCAAGGATTTGACCATCGTCACCGGCGCCACCAATGTCAGGGTAGGGGACTTTGTTCCTGTGGCACTGGACGGCGCTGTACTGGCAGACGGCAAGGAAATCCATACCGGTGCTTTAAGAGGCGTGACCTCTGAGGGTATGCTTTGCTCCGTGGAGGAATTGGGCTGTGACCGGCACGATTTCCCCGATGCACCGGAAAACGGCATTTATATCTTCCCCCAAGCAGTAGAGCTTGGGAAGGACGTTGTGGATTTGTTAGACCTGCACGACGATGTGGTGGAGTTTGAAATTACCTCCAACCGCCCCGATTGCTTCAGCATTTTAGGTATCGCCAGGGAAGCGGCGGCTACCTATAAAATCCCCTTCCGGTACCCGGAAATTACCGTAAAAGAAGAGGCTGCGGGATGCGCAGAGGATATGGTGAAGGTGGATATTGAAAACCCTGCCCTTTGCCCCAGATATGTGGCAAGAGTGGTGAAAAATGTCAAAATCGAACCCTCACCCAGATGGATGAGAAAACGCTTGCGAATGGCAGGTGTACGCCCTATCAATAATATCGTGGATATTACAAATTATGTGATGTTGGAAATGGGTCAGCCTATGCACGCATTCAGCATTGAAACCATTAAAGACCGTCATATCATCGTCAGAAATGCCAAGGAGGGCGAAAAAATTACCACGCTGGACGGTGTGGAAAGAAACCTCGACCCCTCTATGCTGGTGATTGCAGACCCTGAAAAGGCTGTGGCTGTTGCCGGCGTTATGGGCGGCGAAAATTCTATGATTGTGGAGGGCTCTGAAGCGGTATTGTTTGAATCCGCCAATTTTGACGGCCCCAATGTACGTATTACGGCAAAAAAAGTAGGTCTGCGGACAGACGCTTCCAGCAAATTTGAAAAGGGCCTTGACCCGAATTTGGCGTTGGAGGCGGTAAACCGTGCTGTTCAGCTGGTAGAGCTGTTGGGCGCCGGAGAGGTTGTGCCGGGAATTGTGGACAACTACCCCAACAAAAGAACCTCTTGGGAATTATCCTATTCCCCTGAATGGATTAACCGTTTCCTCGGAACGGATATTTCCGAAAAACAAATGCAGGAGATTTTTGAACGGATTGAACTTAAGGTTGACCCTGTGAACCATAAGGTGATGGTGCCCACTTTCCGCCCCGATTTAGAGGCACAGGCGGATTTGGCGGAGGAAATTGCCCGTTTTTATGGCTATGATAAAATAGAGGCGACATTGGCCTCCGGCACGCCTACCGTGGGCAAAAAGACCTACGAACAGGCCATTACCGCACTGGTGAAGGATACCATGATTGCAGAAGGCCTTTGTGAGGCCATGACATATAGCTTTGAAAGCCCGAAGGTGTTTGATAAGCTGTTGATTCCTGCGGACAGTGAGTTACGCAAGACTGTAACCATCTCCAACCCCTTGGGCGAGGATTTCAGTGTGATGCGTACCGTTTCTTTCAATGGGATTTTGAATTCCCTTGCCACCAACTACAACAGAAGAAATGAAAGTGCGGCATTATTTGAAATTGCCAGAATTTATATTCCTAAGGCATTGCCCTTAACAGAATTGCCTCACGAAATACCCACACTGACCATGGGGCTGTACGGCAATATGGATTTCTATGATTTGAAAGGCATTATAGAGCATTTGATGCACGTTTTGGGTATGGATAAGGTGACAGAATATGTCCCGGATAAATCCTATTCCTGGATGCATCCCGGCAGAACGGCCTCCGTTGTCATCCATGGGGAGAAAATCGGGTATCTGGGAGAAGTGCACCCGGCAGTGGCGAAGAATTATGAAATCGGCACAAGGGCGTATCTGGCAGTTTTAGATATGGAAAAAGTCATCGCCCATGCAAACAGAACCGTGATTTATCAGGCGTTGCCGAAATTCCCTGCCATTACCAGAGATATTGCCATGCTGGTAAAGGAAGATGTGACGGTAAAACAGATTGCTGATATCATCAAGAAAAACGGCGGCGATTATCTGGAGGATCTGAAGCTGTTTGACGTGTATCAGGGCGAACAGATTGAGGCAGGGCATAAATCCGTTGCGTACTCCATTTCTTTCCGCAGTACGGAAAAAACATTGGCGGATTCCGATATTGCCGGTGCGATGGAGGCAATTTTGAAGGGCTTGGCTGAGGAGCTGGATGCACAGCTGAGAGATAAATAATGAACCAAAGGGAGAAATGCACCTAAAAATAACCTCCGGACAGATGTAAGTTTCACTGTCCGGAGGCTTTCTATTGGATGAAGTAAAAAGCTGATACTGTCAGAGAGGGTGTCGGCTTATGATGGTTTTTGCGGCATCCCTGCGATGGCGGCTTTGCTCAGGATTCAGCCTCTGCTTCGGCGGGCTTTTTTTGCAGAGAAAGCAGAAGTACGGTGGCGATGATGAAGAAAAAGCCGATATAATCCACAAGTTCCAGATGCACATGAAGCCAGAGAACTGCTACAATGGCAGAGGAGAGGGGCTCCACGGAGGAATACAGACTACTTTTGACAGGGCCTATGTATTTTACGCCGCTGAGGAACATAAGATAAGGCACCATTGTGCCCAGAATGATGACAAAAAGCAGACAAAATTTGGTTACAGTGTCCCAGTCCCCATTATGCTGCCAAAAAGGGTGGACGAAGTTCATACAAAAACTGCCGATGAGCATTGCCCAGCCAATGAGCAGCATGGTATCGTATTTGGTCAGCAATCTTCGAGGGTAGATTGTATAAAACGCCAAGGCCACTGCCGAAAGCAGACCCCAAAACAATGCGGCCGGAGAAATGCTCAGGGATTGGAGATTGCCATGGGTGGCAAGGAGAAACGTTCCCAGCAATGCACCTAAAACGGCCACAGCCTCAATGGGTGTGGGCAGTTTTTTATAGCGTAGAGAAATATATACCACAATTAAAATAGGTGCCAGATATTGCAAGACCGTAGCCGTGGCAGCATTGGAAAAATGGATTGCCGCAAAATAGCCGTATTGCACAAACAGCATACCTGCCAGGGAAAACAGCAACAGCTCCCGACGATCTTTTTTCTCTTGCCAAATGGTAAGAATACCGCCTTTTTTGATTTGGATAAAGGATAACAAAAAGATGCCTGTAATGAGCATACGGATGCAAACCAGCCATTCCGGTGTGATATGGGCACTTTGAAACAGGCGTTGTCCTGCGGCACCGGAAACGCCCCAAAGACAGGCACTGACAATACAGAACACAGAACCCAGAAAAACTTTATTCTTCGGTATCATTTTCAAACCCTCAATTTCAATAAAATTCATGTAGTTATGTAAAAACATAAGGCTACACTACCATCTTCTAAAGGAAAAGTCAACCGATTTGCAGTATGACGCGGTGAAGAGGGAAAAAGATATTTTTTATGTTGAAGGCGGAATTGCTTGCATGCGAAACAAATGTGTGCTAGAATGGGGCTGTAATTATCAGATAAAGAACAAATGAAGTGTCAATGCTGAAATTTCAGTGTTTTTCATCGGCGGGCATTGCTATAAAAACAAGAAAACAGGAGCTTTTATTTGGGAAGAGGGAGCAGAATGAAAAGTTTTGAAAGCAACGTGCAATATATCAAATATTTGGTGAATAAAGAAGTGGCAACCCGTTTTTATCAGGGAACGCTGAAAAAAGGGATTCGTTCTCTGCGGGAGATTGCCGAATCTATTATTCCGGGGCCGAAGGCGTTATTCCGTTGCTGTATTTATAAGGAACGGCATATCATTGAGGAGCGTGTACGGCTGGTGCTGGAGCCTACAAAGCATAACAGAGTCATCAATGTATTAGACTCCGCTTGTGATGAATGTCCCATTGACCGTTTTGTGGTGACTGAGGCCTGCCGTGGCTGTCTGGGCCATAAATGTCTGGACGTTTGTCCCAGAAATGCCATTACCATTGTGAACCATCGCTCCCATATCAATCAGGAGCTTTGCATTGAATGTGGGCGTTGTAAGCAGGTTTGTCCCTTTAATGCCATCAGTGAGGTAAAACGCCCTTGTATTCGTGCCTGCTCTGTTGGGGCCGTTAAAATGGACGAAAACAGAAAGGCCAGAATTGACCATGATAAATGCCTTTCCTGCGGTGCGTGTATTTATCAGTGTCCTTTTGGGGCCATTGTGGATAAATCCTTTGTGGTTGATGTACTGAAAATGATACAGAAATCAAAGGAGAATACGGAGTATCATGTTTATGCCGTGGTTGCACCGGCGGTTTCCAGCCAATTCCCCGGCATTAAGACGGAGCAGGTATTTGCCGCTATAAAGGAGTTGGGCTTTTATCAAGTGGTAGAAGCGGCAATAGGGGCGGATATGGTTGCACTGGCAGAAACAAAGGAGTTTGTGGAAACCATTGACGAGAAGGGCTGGAAAACCTCCTCCTGCTGTCCTGCTTTTGTGTATTTCATGCAGAAAAATTATCCCCAATATATGGATCATGTTTCTACTGTGGTATCGCCTATGATTGCCATTTCCAGGGCAATTCGGGATAAGGACAATAAAGCGAAGGTTATTTTCATCGGGCCTTGCACGGCGAAAAAAGTGGAAATCAAACAAGAAGATGTGCGGGGAGCAGTGGATTTTGTGCTGACCTTTGAAGAATTACAGGCAGTTTTTGATGCAAGGGGAATTGACCTAAGTACCATGGAGGAAGAATGCGGAGGAGAACCCTCATCCTACGGCAGGCTGTTTGCAAGAACCGGCGGTGTGGCAGAAAGTGTATGCCGTGTTGCTAAGCTGGATAATGTGGAAAAAGAAATCAGACCCATTCGCTGTAACGGCATTGAGGAATGTATTAAAACACTGAAAATGGCATCTTTCGGCAGACTGGAGGAGAATTTCATCGAGGGTATGGCGTGTAAGCACGGCTGTACCGGCGGTGCGGCCTCTCTTTCCCATGATGCGGCGGGGATTGAGAAAATCAACAGTTACAGCCGTTCCTCTTTGACCGACGACCCCGCAGAAGGGATTCGTGGCTACCATATGGAAAATGTGAATATGGAGCGGGAATACAAAAAGGTGACAATGCCGGTTGCTATTGAGCTGGAAGGCATTGAGGATATGGATTGATGACAGAAAGCTCCGAAGCTTGGGAACCAATACTTTTGGCGTACCGGTTTCGGAGTTTTTTTATGAAAAAACAAAAAAAAGCAGGGAAAAAACCCTGCTGATATGATGAGTCACTCGGGACTCGAACCCGAGACACCTGGATTAAAAGTCCAGTGCTCTACCAACTGAGCTAGTGACCCACAACGGGTATTAGTATACGGGAAAATAAATGTCTTGTCAACGAATTTTGCTTTTTTTTGACGGAAATGATAAAATATGAGAAAAAAACGGCACTTTGCTGCTTTAAGAAAAATGTAAGGAAAAATCTGTTTTTTTGTAATAGAGGACTGCTATGCTATAATAGAGTGAATAGAACTTGGATATGGATTTTTGTAAAAGGGGGACGAAGGCATGGAGCAATTTAATATATTGGTTTGTGATGATGATAAGAGTATTGTGGAGGCTATTGAGATTTATTTGAAACAGGAAAATTACAATGTGATTAAGGCTTATAACGGGTTGGAAGCGCTTCGCGCCCTGGAGGAGAATGAAATCCATCTGATTTTGCTGGACGTAATGATGCCTCAGCTGGACGGGCTCAATACCACTGTGAAAATCAGAGAAACCCTGAATATCCCCATTATCATACTTTCTGCAAAGTCCGAGGATACGGATAAAATATTGGGCTTGAACTTCGGGGCAGATGATTATATCACAAAGCCCTTTAATCCTTTGGAGCTTTTGGCGAGGGTAAAAAGCCAGATGCGTCGTTATACGGCTTTGGGCAGTATTGCGGAAAAAAGCAATGTCATTCGCATTGGTGCTTTGGAGCTGGATAAGGACGCAAAAGAGGTGCGGGTAGAAGGAGAACCGGTAAAACTGACTGCAACGGAATACGGTATCCTTCAGCTTTTGATGGAAAATGCAGGAAAAGTCTTTTCCATAGACCAGATTTACGAAAGGGTATGGAACGAAATGTCCTTTGCGCCGGAGAACACTGTGTCCGTACATATCCGTCGTATCCGTGAGAAAATTGAAATCAACCCGAAAGAACCGAAATATTTGAAGGTGGTGTGGGGGATTGGCTACAAAATTGAAAAAATCTAAAAGCTATCAATTGAAATGGAAGGTATTGATGACAATACTTCTGTTTCTTTGTGCCATTTCCATTTTTTTCTGCGGTGTGGTTGCTGCGAATATCTCTAAACGTTGGTCGGGAGATGTGGTCTATACAGATGAGTTTTATGATACGGAAGAATTTTATGTGTTATTCAGCGATTTGGTGGACCGGGCGGTACAGGTAAGCATCTATTACCAAAATGAGGCGCGTATCGCCGCCGGAGAAGCTGTGGATCGACAGGAACTGATTGGCGATTTTAAGCGGTATTACGGCATTATTGACGGCGTGATTACCGGTAATACAGAAATTAAAGATACGTATGACGGATTGTTGATTTACGGCAATATCCCCGAAAGCCTGCATGAAAATCTGGAGGAATATCAATATTTGGTAGAGAGTCGCTTGCCGCTGTATTATAAAATGTATATCCAAAAGCAGTTGGACGATTACAAAAATTGTCAGCGGCAACTGGAAAGCAGCAAAAACTTCTTATATTATGTGGAAGATGAAAATGGCAACGTGATAGACGGAAATGCCCTGCGGGGTGAATTGGGTGAGCAGGAGAGAACCATTGTGCTTTCTTCCGGCTTTAGCAGTAACCGCTTGGGGGATAATCAGTATTATTTCTCTACCTATACCAACCCCATATTGGAAAAAAGCGGCTACAAGGTATTTGCTGCCATTCGGGACCCGCTGCAGCCGGGAGATGAGTTTTATGATTTATGGCAGGAATTTGGGTTTGTGAAACACAGCTTTCCGATTTTGTTTATTGGCTCTGTCATATCCTTGATTTTACTCCTATGTTGTCTGGTTTATCTGATGCGGGTGACGGGACAGAAGGAAAAAGGCGGTGCTGTGCAATATTATTTGGTGGATCATATTTATAATGAGATCCATCTGGCGTTGGTATGCGCTTTCTATTTCTTTGCTTTGGGCGGCGGCTTTGCCTTGTTCGAGATTATACTGTTTGGGACTGTGGTGTTTTGGAATTACGTGTTTATCACCATACTGTGTGTGCTTTATCTGGCAGTGGTTGCCGTGTCGGTCAGCTATCTGCTTTCTATTGCAAGGCAGGTGAAGGGGAAGCGCTTTATCCGTAACACATGGATTTCCGTTACCATACGCCGCGTGACGGCACTTTTTACCGGTACTACCTTCAGGGGCTGGATGGTCATTGTGATGCTCTGCTACGGATTGGGCAACTGCGTGGTTATGGGTGTGATGATATTGGCGCCTTACTATAACGGCTGGAAGCTGAGCGCGTTGGCCGGGGTCGGTCTATTGCTGTTTAATGCGCTTTGCATCTATTTGTTCATTCGTGCGTTGCGTTCGTTAAAATACATTATGATTTCTGCCAGAGAAACCTCCAAGGGGAATTTTTCCTATCAGTTGGATTTGTCACGGATTTCACCCTCTTTTTTGAATTTCGCAGAGGATGTTGCCAATATCCAAGACGGGCTGAAAAATGCCGTTGATGATGCGGTGAAGGGCGAAAGAATGAAGGCGGAGTTGATTACGAATGTTTCCCATGACTTGAAAACACCGCTGACTTCTATTATTTCCTATGCGGATTTGCTGAAAAAGGAGGAGCTTTCCAACGAAACGGCCAAGGGGTATGTGAATGTGCTGTATGAAAAATCCTATCGTCTAAAACAGCTGATTGAGGATTTGATTGAAGCCAGCAAAGCCTCCAGCGGGAATCTGACTGTGACCAAAATGCGGATTGATTACCGCCAGCTGACATTACAGGCTATGGGCGAGATGGAGGAAAAAACAGAGGCCGCCGGGCTGACTTTTAAGCTAAGCTGTCCGGAGCCGGTGTTCATTGATGCCGATGGCAGACATATGTGGCGTATTTTGGAAAATCTGCTTTCTAATGTAGTGAAGTATTCTATGCCCCATTCCAGAGTATATGTAGATATTTTCAAAATGGACGGTTTTGGGATTTTAGTGATGAAAAATATTTCCGCCAGCCCCATTGATTTTGATGAAACAAGGTTGACGGAGCGTTTCGTTCGAGGGGACGAATCCCGTACAACAGAAGGGGCGGGCTTAGGGCTTTCCATTACCCAAAGCCTGACGGAAATACAAGACGGCACTTTCGGTATCCAAGTGGACGGGGATTTATTTAAGGCTATTGTAAGCCTGCCTCTTTGGGAAGAGGACGAGGAGGAGGAATCCGCACCCCTTTCGCAAGGAGAAGAAACTGAGGAATTTCAAGAAGCCGAAACGGCGTAACACCATAACGGGAGAGGTCTTATTTAGGAAAGGGCTCTCCTGTATTTTTTGGTAAAAACAGAATGGAGAAAAGCTATTGCAGGGAAAAAATGAGTGATGTATACTGTTGAAAAACGGGGAAATGAGGGAGAATCTTGATTCGGTTTTTGCGCAAAAATATGAGCGATATTGCCGGCGGCGGGAATGCATTCCTTTCGTTTATATTATGGGTCATTGCGGGCTGTATTATCGGCGTAGCTGTGGGGCTGGCAGGCATTGCCTTTCATTGGGCTTTGGAATGGGCAACCATATTCCGCACGGAGCACCCTTGGACCCTTTGGTTGTTGCCCCTTGGTGGGATTGCCATTGTGCTGGCGTATCGCTTGGAGCATATGGAAAACGACAGGGGCACAAATTTCATTTTGGTGGCGGTACGCTCGAATGAGGCGGTTTCTTTGCGAACGGCGCCATTGATTTTTTTCAGTACTGTTGCGACCCATCTGTTTGGCGGCTCTGCCGGCAGAGAAGGAGCAGCGTTACAGTTGGGCGGGAGCATCGCCTCTCGGCTGGGTGGCACGATGGAGTTGAATGAAAAAGAAAAACGCATTATAACCATGTGCGGCATGGCGGCGGGTTTTTCTGCTTTATTTGGAACGCCCTTGGCTTCTGTGGTGTTTTCCATGGAGGTCATTACGGTGGGTGTGATGCATTATTCGGCAATTGTGCCCTGTACCATTTCCGCTTTGGTGGCGGCAGGGCTTTCCAAAGGAGTCGGTATTGTGCCGACTGCTTTTGCCGTGGCGGATATACCGGAGAAAATGCTGCTGGAAACCGGCTGGCGTGCGGGGATATTCGGCGTTTTCTGCGCGTTACTGAGTATGGTGTTTTGTATTTTGCTGGAAAAAACTTCTGCACAATACCGCAAGGTGTTCCAAAATCCTTTTTTGCGGGTGTGTGTGGGCGGCTGCATCATTATTTTATTGACGTATTTGGTAGGGTGTCGGGATTATAACGGTGCCGGTATGGACGTGATAGGCAGAGCCATTGAGGGGAATGCAAAGGCAGAAGCCTTTCTGTTGAAAATGATTTTTACGGCACTGACATTGGGCGCAGGATATAAGGGCGGCGAAATTGTGCCCTCCTTTTTTGTGGGGGCAACATTTGGCTGTGTTGTGGGGCCTCTTTTGGGTTTACCGGCTTCCTTTGCCGCTTCCCTTGGTATGATGGCGGTATTTTGCGGTGTGACAAATTGCCCCATGGCATCGATTATACTGTCCATTGAATTGTTTGGCTTTCAGGGGGCAGGGTATTATGCCCTTTGCTGTGCCATCAGCTATATGCTTTCGGGATATTACGGTCTGTACTCGGAGCAGAAAATCATGTATTCTAAGGTGCAGCCGGAATTTATCAACCGTAATGTGCATTGAATATTTTTTTGTTTTATTCATTGTTTTATACAGTCGGAATATAAAAAATTGACATGATTTTATGGGAAGAAATATGAAAATGGAATGAAAATCCCAGAATTACTGCGTGATATGTGTAATATATACAAAAACGTGCGGGAAATAGAAGAAATATAGTGAAAAATTGTGGTTGCATTTTATACATCTTGAAAGTATAATTATTTCATAACATTAGAATGAGAATGAAAGTGGAGGTAAATCGTATGAAAAAGTTCTTGAAAGGTATTTTGGCAGCAACTATGGTATGCACAATGACAGCGGCTCTGGCCGGTTGCGGAAGCGATGAAAAAGATAAGCTGGTTATGGCGACAAATGCGGCATTCCCTCCTTATGAATTCTATGAAGGCGATACAATTGTAGGTATCGATGCGGAGATTGCAGCGGCAATCGCAGAAAAGCTGGGTATGGATTTTGCAATTGAAGATATGGAATTTGATGCCATCATTCCTGCGGTGACAAGCGGTAAGGCAAGCATGGGCATGGCCGGCATGACAGTGACAGCGGAACGTCTGGAAAATGTTGATTTCTCTGATACTTATGCTACCGGCGTACAGGTAATTATCGTAAAGGAAGGATCTTCTATTCAAACAGTAGATGATTTGCTTGCAGATGGCGCATCTCATGTAGTCGGCGTACAGACAGGTACAACGGGTGATATTTTTACCACCGGCGATATTGAAGAGGCAGGTCTGGGTACCGTAGAGCGTTTCAACAAAGGCGCTGATGCGGTTCTGGCACTGACACAGGGCAAAGTAGACTGCGTTGTTATCGACAATGAGCCTGCTAAACAATTCGTGAGTGCAAACGAGGGTCTGACCATTCTGGATACAGAATATGCTGTGGAAGATTATGCAATCTGCTTTGCAAAAGACAGCGAATTGACAGAAAAAGTAAACGGCGCTTTACAGGAACTGATTGCAGACGGTACTGTGCAGGCAATCATTGATAAATATATCAGCGCTGAATAATTCAATTTGGTTTTGACACAATGCATGGGGTGACAAAAGTCACCCCTGCTTTGCCTTTGAAATTAGCGAAGGGAGAGTGTTCCAAATGGATTTGAAAAGAAGATTCATATCCAATTTTTTAACAGATGACCGTTGGAAATATCTTTGGAACGGCTTGGGCGTTACATTAAAAGTAACGTTTTTTGCGGTTTTATTGGGTATTTTATTGGGCGTTATCATTGCCATCGTGCGGTCTACATACGAAAAAAACAGCAGCTCTATGCGAATGGGCTTCGGCAAGATGATACTAGTGTTTTTGAATTTTCTCTGCAAGGTGTATTTGACGATAATCCGTGGGACACCTGTGGTGGTACAGCTGATGATTATGTATTATGTCATTCTTGCTTCCTCTACAAATAAGGTGTTGGTGGCAATATTGGCTTTCGGCATCAATTCCGGTGCTTATGTAGCAGAAATTTTCAGAAGCGGCATTATGTCTATTGATGCAGGGCAATTTGAAGCGGGGCGCAGTCTGGGCTTTAATTTTGTGCAGACCATGCGATATATCATTGTTCCGCAGGCGTTCAAAAATGTATTGCCCGCCTTGGCCAACGAGTTTATCGTATTGCTGAAGGAAACTTCCGTAGCCGGGTATGTGGCATTGGCGGATCTGACAAAGGGCGGCGATATTATCCGCAGCCGTACCTATGATGCCTTTATGCCGCTGATTGGTGTGGCATTGATTTATTTGATACTGGTGATGTTCTTCACATGGCTGGTGGGTAAGCTGGAAAGGAGGCTGAGAAGCAGTGAGCGATAATCAAACTCTGATTAAAGTGGAGAATTTGCAGAAACATTATAACGGCGGTGCCATCAAAGCATTGGACGGAATCAATACGGAAATTAAGCAGGGGGAGGTAGTCGTTGTAATCGGCCCCTCCGGCTCCGGAAAATCCACATTTTTACGCTGCTTGAACCTTTTGGAAGTGCCTACCGGCGGCAGCATCTTTTTTGAAGGCGTGGATATTACGGACGAAAAAACGAATATCAATATCCATCGGCAGAAAATGGGTATGGTATTTCAGCATTTTAACCTTTTTCCCCATATGACGATACTGAAAAATATGATTATTGCACCTATGAAACTGCGTAAGAAAAGCGAGGCTGAGGCCACAGAGTTGGCGATGGGATTATTACGCCGTGTGGGCTTGGAGGATAGGGCCAATGCGTATCCCTCACAGCTTTCCGGCGGGCAGAAACAGCGTATTGCCATTGTGCGGGCGTTATGTATGGAGCCGGAAGTGATGCTTTTTGACGAGCCTACCTCCGCCCTTGACCCGGAAATGGTCGGCGAGGTTCTGGAGGTTATGAAACAACTGGCCAAGGACAACATGACCATGGTGGTGGTGACTCACGAAATGGGCTTTGCCAGAGAGGTCGGCACAAGGGTGATGTTTATGGCAGACGGGAAACAGGTGGAGGAGGGCACTCCTGCGGAGATTTTTGACAATCCGAAAAGTGACCGTTTGCAGACTTTCTTGGCGAAGGTATTATAAGAAATGACAGAAAAAGGAGAATTCAAATGAATTCTCTTTTTTTGTGTGAAAAAATCCCCTCCAAAGGGAGGGGGAAAATCAGTGACGCAATGTCACGGTTTTTGTGGCGGAATCCCAGCTAAGCTGTGCCGTATCATCATCGGAATGATGCAGAAGGTTTGTCCAATCCCGCAGAGAGACAAACATTCGGCCATCTTTCAGCTCGGCGGGAACGAGCATAGAGACGGAATTGCCATTTTGCAGGCGGACTGCACTGCCGGCGATGATGGCAAAGGTGTTTCCGCCATAGGTCACGATGGCTGTTTTGGAGGTTTTCTCCCAATTGATTTGCACATCGGGGTCGGATACCTCCAACAGTGCCCGCAGGGGAAGCATGGTATAGCCATTGCTGATATATGCAGGCACATCGCCGGTGTAGGCAACCTTACCGTCTTTCAAAATGTTGGGATTGCCGATGGTGATTTGGTATTCATGGAGTTCTTTCATAGGTTCCCGGGGGATTTCTTCGGGCTTTTCTTCTTTTGGTTCATTTTTATCTTCGGCAGGGGTTGGTTTTTCTGCTTTCTTTACCAATGTAACAGTGTCTTCGTTGGGGTCGATTTCTTCCGCATAATCAAACCAGTCATTTGTTGCATGGACGGAAGGCTTACGGGTAATGATTACGTTTCTATCTTGCCCTTTTTTCGGGAAAATGACCTTTGCCTGATCCGATACACAGATAACCCCGGTTTTGCCCTTTGCTTCGTCTACATAGATGGCATGGCCGTCCCCTTCTATGGTGATTTCTGTTTTATCTTCAAAGAAAATAGGACCGTTCTGCACATAAAAGGCACTGCCGCCAAGGCTATCAATGGTGATTTTCAGTTTGCCCTTGCCGCCGATAGTAAGTTCGCCTTCGCCCTGAAAAGCGTTGCAATAATAGGACATGGTGTGGATTTCATTTTCTTTGCCAATGAGGGTTACAGTGCTTTCTTTTGGCAGAAAGATTGCCGCTTCCTCCTCCAATTTCCCCCTAGGGACGGTGGCATGGAAATCCTCCAGGCGTAATGTTTTTGTGTCTGCATTCCATTCCCAGCCATCGCCGGAGCAATCGGCTCTGTCATTTCGGAAGTCAAGGGTGCCGTCAATAATGGTCAGTTCCGGATTTTCCGCAAAGGCGGGATAGGTATATCCGCTGAGCAATATGGCAAAAGAAAGTATTCCCAAAAACCATTTTTGTTTCATATCAATTCCTCCATTCTTTTTTTTATAAGGTAAGGTACCTGCATTGTGGCAGTTTGAATTACATTCCACTATCAGCATACCATAAATGGGATTCTGTGCCAAGAGCAGACCTGTCTTTCTGAATGGACGGAGGAATCAGATGCTTTGTTCCGCTATTTTCCGTTTATGGACTGGCAAGGGGCATAAAAATAGTGTATAATCAATGATAATGCAAAGATGCTATTGGCAGAGAATGCCGTTGGAATAGAGTATAGAATGGAGGCAGGATATGAAATATATCAATGAGTTGAGAGAAGGCGAAAATATTATCGAGCATTATCTTTGTAAGTCCAGAGCCAGCATGAAATCCCGCAACGGAAAGAACTATCTTTCTTTGAAATTGCAGGATAAGACAGGTATGGTAGATGCGAAGGTTTGGGATTTGAATAAAGACATTCAGAGCTTTGCGGAAAATGATTTTATTAAGGTGGACGCCTTTGTAACCACGTTTAACAATGAATTGCAGTTGAATATCAAGCGGGTGCGCCGCAGTCGGGAGGGGGAGTATGACCCGGCGGATTTTATTCCCTGCACGGAGAAAAATATAGAGGAAATGTATCAGGAACTGATGGGGTACATAAAAACTGTTTCCAGTCCCTATATCAAAAAGCTGTTGGAGGAAATTTTCCTGCATCACCCGGTTGTCAGTCGGGATTTTAAGTACCATTCCGCTGCAAAAACCATGCATCACAGTTTCCGTGGCGGATTGGTGGAGCATACCCTTTCTGTCACCCAAATCTGTGATTTTATGGCGCCCAGATACCAATTCGTAGATAGGGATATTTTGGTGGCAAGCGCCATGCTCCACGATGTGGGCAAAATTATGGAGCTTTCTGATTTTCCCCTGAACGATTACACCGACGAAGGACAGCTTTTGGGGCATATTTTCATGGGGGCAGAGCTGATTCGGGATACGGCAAGAAAAATAGATGGCTTCCCCAAACAGCTGGAGATGCTGTTGCTCCATTGTATTCTTTCCCATCATGGGGAATTGGAGTATGGTTCTCCCAAAGTGCCGGAAACCATAGAGGCTTTTATATTGCATTGTGCCGATAATATGGACGCAAAAACGAAAATGTTCGAAGAAATGATAGCGGGGGACAGCACCCAAGGCAGCTGGGCGGGCTATCACCGCATGTTACAGCGGAATATCCGCCGCTCGGATTATGAATAAGAGGGAAAGGTATGGAACGGAAAACAATCTCTGCCCATGAACTGAATAAATATGCCTATTGCCCCTATCAATGGTATTACGAAAGGCTTTATGGCAGAAAGGAACTGCGGCGGCTCTACCATGAGCGGAATGAGCGGTTGGCGCTGGAGGATAGCCTTGCCAGTCAGTTTCGCAAGGGCGAGCGGTATCACAGGCGGAGTTATTTTTGGTTGAAATTACAGCGGCTGGCATGGAAGCTGGCGGTGATTTTATTTGCCGCTGCTATGGCCGCAGGATATTTATGGGTGCGTTATGGAATGGCTTAAACTGTTGTATGAGAGTTTTACAAAAATAGATTTGATGATAGCCGTCGGTTTGTTTTTACTGCTCCTGCTTTTGCTGTGGCGACAGAGCCGATGGAAAATTCGCAAGCGCCCCGCCAGAGATGCTGTGCGGGGCTACCGCCTGATTTATGCCGACAGAAAGCAGGGCCGCAAAGGAGAAGAGGATTTCGGCAAGCTCCTCTATTCCGCAGAATATGAATTGCAGGGGAAGCCGGATTATATTTTTTGCAGCCCGTTTCGGCATCGCATTGTTCCGGTGGAGCTAAAAAGCGGGTGTATCGGGGAGGAGGATATGCCTCATTACGGCGATTATTTGCAGTTGGGTGCATATTTTTTGATTTTAGAGGACGTATATGGAAAACGCCCGCCTTTTGGCAGGCTGGTTTATCAGGATATGATGTTTGAAATTCGGAATACGGCAAAAATCCGAAAGGAGGTTTCCCATACACTGGAGGAAATGCGGGAAATGCTGCAATATGGCGTGGGCACGCCGAATAATAGCTTCGCCCATTGCCGTCCCTGCATTTGCAACGGTACGGTATGCGCCTTTTCGGAAACGGAAACAGAAGGAGAATTACAATGACAATTCCCGTAGAGAAAAATAAAATATATGAGCTTACTGTTGAGGCCTTGGGCAGTGGCGGCGAAGGCATCGGTCGGATTGATGGCTTTACTGTGTTTGTGGAAGGGCCTTTGCCGGAAGAAAAAGTCCGTGTGCTGATGGTAAAGGTGAAAAAAAGCTATGGCTATGGCAAATTATTGGAGATTTTACAGGCTTCCCCGCAGAGAAGGGAGCCTTTTTGTGCTGTGGCAAAGCAATGCGGTGGTTGTCAATTACAGCATCTTTCTTACGAAGGACAGCTGGCTTATAAAACCCGCAAAGTCAAGGACGATTTGGAGCGGATTGGCGGTTTCCGAAATATAGAGGTAAAGCCTGCCATAGGTATGGACGAGCCTTATCGGTATCGCAATAAGGCTCAATTTCCCGTAGGCAGGAGGGCAGATGGTGGTTATGCCATTGGTTTTTATGCCAAACGAAGCCATCGTGTGGTGGATACATCTGTTTGTCAGCTGCAAAATGCATGTAATGATGAGATTGTCCGTATCATCCGTACTTTTCTGGAGGAGTTTCGTGTGCCTTTTTATGATGAGGAAAGACATACGGGATTGGTGCGGCATATTTTGACCCGAATTGGACGTAAGAGCGGGGAGATTATGGTTTGCATTGTGATAAATGGCAGGAAATTGCCCCACAGCCATATATTGGCGGAGCGGTTATGCCGGATAGAAGGCATGACATCCATTGTGCTGAATGTCAATCGGGAAAGGACAAACGTGATTTTAGGACAGGAAGTAATTACCCTTTGGGGGAAGGATACCATTTCAGACGCACTTGACGGCATTTGGTTCGAGATTTCGCCTCTTTCGTTCTATCAGGTCAATCCGTTGCAGACAGAGGTGCTTTACCGTAAGGCGGTGGAGCTGGCAGAACTTATGGGAGAAGAAACAGTGCTGGATTTGTATTGTGGCATTGGGACGATTTCTCTGTTTTTTGCAAGAAAGGCAAAAAAGGTATTTGGCGTGGAAATTGTGCCGGAGGCCATTGCTGATGCACGGAAGAATGCCGCCCGTAATGGCGTGATGAATGCAGAGTTTGCTGTGGGTGCGGCGGAGGAGGTCGTTCCTAGGTTGTATGCAGAGCAGGGGATTGCGGCAGATGTGGTTGTGGTGGACCCGCCGAGAAAAGGTTGCGACCAAAGGCTTTTGGATACCATTTTACAGATTTCGCCGGAAAAAATTGTTTATGTTTCTTGTAATTCCGCAACACTGGCAAGAGATTTGGCAGTGTTGCGGGAAGGCGGGTATGAGCTGCGGGAAGTACAGCCTGTGGATCAGTTTCCGATGACGTTCCATGTGGAGTGTGTAGTATTGATGTCAAGAGTACGGAACTGAATATTGAAAAAGGCTTGAAATAAGGCTATTTCCGAGAGTTGGAGGTATCCTCCCGGCTCTCGGAATGCTCACTTATAGCCTTTATTATCAAGTAAAATAAAGGGTTGAGTTGACAGGTTGAAAATGTATGAGGTTGAGTTGACAAGATGATTTTGCGTTAAGTTGAGTTGATAGAATTATTGAATAGCAGTCTTCTGTTTTAGACTAACCAACATTACCCTAAAACGAACTTATGATAATTATCCAGAAATGAGGTGAAGGATATGCCATCCAATCCGGTAGTACATTATATTCCACCTAAACTCCCGTTGCGGGAAAAGCGTGTTGGGATTTATTGCCGTGTCAGCACAAATGGTATGGGGCAATTACAAAGTCTAACCGCACAGATTTCTCACCTTACCAGAATTGTGTCCACTGTTCCACAGTGGCTATTAGTTGATGTGTATATTGATATTGCCTCAAGCAAAGCAGGTTCTTCAAGGAAAGAGTTTAATCGATTATTGGAAGACTGCAAATCCAAAGAGATTGATATTGTTATCACGAAGAACATAAGCAGATTTGGCAGAGATACAGTCGAAGTACTGGATGCCTTCAATCAGTTAAAAGTTCTTGGCATTCGTGTGATTTTTGAACAAGAAGACCTGGATACGAATAATACAGATGCCGATTTGATGGTTTCAATTATTGAATCAATTGCGCAGGCTGAAAATGAATCAAGAAGTAAAAATATTCGAATGGGTATTAAATATCGTGCTGCGTCAGGTGCATCAAAATTGTATGACAGAAAGTGTTATGGCTATAAACACGATGAAGAAGGAAAATTGATTATTGATGAAAAAACATCCAAAAATGTAAAGTT
>JAFWWO010000006.1 GCA_017523325.1 Anaerotignum sp.
AAAGGCATATCCTGCATTATGCCCTTGGGTTTGAAAAAGCCCCGGCTATGGCGCTTGATGTGGCTTTTAAGAGGGCCGGGGGAAAAATTACCATGCTGGATTTCCGTATCCTCAACCTCGGTACCAATACCGCGGAGACGGCGACACAGGGAAAAGAAAAATGAGAGTTTATATTTTGACAGGTGTATTCCTGTTGGTATGTTTTCTGTTATGTTTAATGCTTATAAATGAGGCGGTGCCAATCTATAAAGAGATGCTCCCTGAACAATATGATAAAGACCCAAAGAGGGAAAAGAAAATACATGAGATACAGGGGGTACCTATGGATTCCATTATATGGCTGGATGCCGATTAAAAAGGGGGTAGCTTCAAATGTTGGAAAGCACAAAGAAACTGGCAAAGGAAATCATGAAAACGGATGTGGTTAAAGTCTGGGAGTCAGACACGGTACAGGAAGTTGCCAAGCTGATACTGGAACATGACATTTCGGGATTCCCGGTAGTGGATAAGCAGGGTCATGTAGTTGGCGTTGTGACCGAACTTGACCTCATGCGGAACCGGATTGCGCCGAACGAGCCGAGTATCTGGTCGACGATCTTTGGGGATGCGGACCGGATGCGAAAGTATCAGGATGCGCGCCGGAAATACATGGCTAAAACCGCAGGGGAGGTTATGACGGCTCCCGCGCTGACCGTGGACGTGTCAGATAGCCTGGAAAAGGTTGCGAATATCATGTTCAACAAGAAAATCAAGCGCATTTTCGTTACTGAAGACGGGAAGCTGGCAGGCGTTATCAGCCGTTCCGTGTTTACAAGACTGTTGCTGGAAATGCAGGAGTAAGCCGATATTAACCATGCAGTGAATGAATGCAATTCGAGAACGGGCCCCAGCGGCGACCACTGGTAAGAAATTCTTACCTCAAAATTTTTCAGCGCGTCGGCGAGGCGCAAACATAGGGCAAAAAAATTTCGGAAAACGAATTCTAAACATAAATAGAAATTCACGGCTCTCTGCTTATCTCAAAAATAAGCAGGAAGCTGTTTTTTTGCCTTAAAGACGTTAATTTAATGACATTGCGGGAAAACCTGCGTGATTTTTTAATTTTTGCTCTCCTTGCAAAAAATCTGGGACAACACTAAAAAAATCGGTCACATGTGGCATAGGAATACAGAAGAACAGAAAATAGCAATCGTTATGCTACCTTGTTTTATCGGGAAAAATGTAATAATTCAAAATTTTCAATGACGTTTTAAAATAGAACATTTTTATAATTTTTCCGTCGGGAATCAACCCGGCGGTATTTTTTTTGCTTTTCACTATAATTTTTGGCTCAAAGTGAACAGAGGAAGATAAGGAGCGGGGGTGCGGTAATCGTTAAAGCCCCGCCAGCGCTTCTAAATCAAGCGGTGCGATATCTTTATCGAGCCATTTTGGGCCGCCTTAACGAAGGGGGTTAAGTTTTTCGGGTTGGGGTGAGAGGAAAGAAAAATTTTGAAAACAGCCTTAACTTTTTGGTGTTTATTTCCCATGTGCAATGAAGGGCGGTTTTCAGAAAAACTTCCTGATATTCCATGGACGGAGGAATCGGATATGACGGAAAATGAAAGAACGAAAATACTGAAATTACGTGCGGAAGGTAATGGATATGTAACCATTGCCAGAAAACTGGGCGTATCGCTCAACACAGTAAAATCATTCTGCCGCAGGAAGAAGATCAATGCAAAAAAGACGACCGGCTTTTCTGTGGCAGGTAAAGGGAACACGACCCGTTGTGAAAACTGCGGTCAGGAAATCCGGCAGGTCGCAAAGCAGAAACCTCGACGCTTCTGCTGTGACAAATGTCGGAACCAGTGGTGGAACACTCACCTCGATCAGGTGAAACGAAAAGCTGTCTATTATTTTAAATGTAAGCATTGTGGTAAAGAGTTCCAGGTCTACGGGGACAGGGAAAGAAAATATTGCTGCCATGCCTGCTATCTTGCCGACCGGTTCCATGGGAGGGAACGCCATGAGTAAAGAAGAACTCCGAAACGAAAAACTGTACCAGGCCACGATGCACATCGCCCGAAAGATGATGGCGGAGGGACTGATTTCAGAAGAAGAATACCGGAAGGTGGAAGTCATTTTCCTCAAAAAATATCACCCGGTGCTCGGCTCATTATTTTCAACGGTTGGTTGACTAAATTGCCGGAAAGAGTGATGAATGGCGTAGAAAGCAGCCGGTCACGGCGATATTCAAAGGAGGGAGAAGCGTTGGACAGGAAAGAGCTTTGGAAGGAAATGCTGTATCAGACCACCATGCACATTGTGCGGAAGATGCTCTCCGATGGCGTGGTTTCAGAAGAGGAATACCACCGGTTCGAAACAATTTATAGCGAAAAATATAAACCGGTTTTAGGCACATTATTTTCTTCTATGGCGTTGACTTCAACGCAATAAAGAGTGATATATGGTAGCGAAAAGGAGGTGATGAAATGGCGAAAATAATGCGGATTGAACGATCCCGGCCTGCCTTGCAGACCAGGAAGAAGGTCGCGGCCTATGCCCGTATCTCCATGGAAACGGAACGGCTGCACCATTCCCTTTCCGCGCAAATCAGTTACTACAGCTCATTGATCCAGAACACGCCAGGGTGGCAATATGCCGGCGTATTTGTGGATGACGGGATATCTGGAACAGGTATTGCAAAACGGGATGGATTCCAAAGCATGGTGCAGGCCGCTGATAACGGGGAAATCGACATAATACTTACTAAATCGATTCAGCGATTCGCCCGAAATACAGTGGATTTGCTGAACACGGTTCGCCATCTGCGGGATATCGGTGTGGAGGTACGGTTTGAAAAGGAGCATATCAGCACCATGACCGGGGACGGTGAACTGATGCTGACCATACTCGCATCCTTCGCACAGGAGGAAAGCCGGAGCATTTCTGATAATGTGCGGTGGGGGATTCGGAAGCGGATGAAAAAAGGAATCCCGAACGGTCGCGTCCGGGCTTATGGTTACCGTTGGGAAGGCGATGAATTGGTCATCGTCCCGGAGGAGGCAGCCGTCGTCCGGCGCATATTCCAAAACTTTCTTGACGGGAAATCCCGGCGGCAAACAGAGAAGGAGTTCGCGGCAGAAGGCATCAGGACAAGAAACGGGAAACGGTGGCAGGATTCCAATATCAAGATGGTCCTTACCAACATAACTTATACC
>JAFWWO010000032.1 GCA_017523325.1 Anaerotignum sp.
CATGGTTTATGATAATCGACCCGATTGCCCATTATTTGGTCGAAAATTGCCCCCACCAAAAGCCGCATACCAAAATGATATGCTGTTGTACCAAAAGTAATGGCAAGGGACAGTCCATAGCCATAGGTGTGATATAGAATGATTGTTATTACAGTCAGCACCCCACTAAGCAATGCGGCACTTTTCATTATCCTTGGCATAAGTCTCTCCTCTTTTCTCAAGTAGATACGCTTAGACAACATTTTCCGTAGAATGGCTGTACAAATTATTCGGTGTTTCCCAAAGCGGGTATTATTAAGCAGAAAAATAGAAACGGTGAACCAAACATATATTGTAAGAATCAGATTATATTAGATGCATACATATTGGATTTACACAAAAAACATCCGACCCGAAAATATACGCTGCCCAAATCTGCTTAATCGAAATTTCCATGCCGATATATCAATGACAAAGGTTGTAATGGATATTACACATTTTTACTATCATAAAAAACCTTACATCTCGTTTGTTATCTTGACTTGTAAATAATGAAATATTGGAATGGATATGTAGGGGATGATGAAACTATGAAACCTATCCTTCCACCCTTAAGGCGCCTTTTGGAGAGGAAAAAGATAAGTAATGATGTTTCACTGATTTTGCACAGTGACCAAAGAAGCCAATACCCAGCCGCAGACTATCAACGCCTTCTTAAAGATTACAATGTTACTCAAAGTATGCCAAGGGCAGGCGCTCCTCATGACAATACTGTAATTTCGTGCTGTATATGAATTTAATAACTTGAGACCCTCACACAAACTTAACTATAAAAGCCCTGTCCATTTTAAAGCTGAGCAAGGGTTTGTATGAATCGTTTTTTGTGTCTGCTAACTGTTGACTTTCGCAGTATAGCTAGAGATTTATTTAGCTTCACCAAAAAACAGCTTTTATTGAGTGACAAAAATTTGATACTAACCCGCTTCATTATCTGTCATTCTACACAAAACTCCTTGTTTGCAAGTCAAAACCATCTTTTTCACCGAGAAAGTTTCTTCTTTTTTGTATACAGCAGACTTGCATACAGCATACTTTTCTTTTTTTCGCTGAAAACTGCAAAAAAGTCTTTACAAGTTTTTATGCACAATGTATAATACACAAGTAAATAGAATCAAACACTGTGAAGGAGACAGTAAGTATCCTCATTTTGTCGGCAGAGAGTCGGGGCTAGGTGGAATCCCGGCGGCAAAAAGATACAGAACATCACTCCGGAGTGACAGACCGAACAGCTTTCTTAGTAGGCTCTGGCGTCCCCCGCGTTAAGGGAAAGCATTATGCTTGTAATGCGATAAGGCGGACGGCTTTTTGCCGTCAAATCAGGTGGTACCGCGAACCCATTCGTCCTGTGTGATGAATGGGTTTTTTGATTGGAAAAACGGGAAAGCGAAAGCAATCTCCGGCAGTTGGTACCCCCCCTACAAGCGAACATTCTATTCTAAAATAAACAAGGAGGTATTTGAAATGTACGACAAAGTGCCAAATAACCTAAACTTCGTCGAAAGAGAAGTAGCGGTAGAAAAGTATTGGAAAGACCATGATATCTTTGGCAAAAGCATCAAATCAAGAGAAGGTGCCCCTGTATTTACGTTCTACGACGGCCCTCCCACTGCCAACGGCAAGCCCCATATCGGCCATATCATCACTCGTGCCGTAAAGGACTTAATCCCTCGTTATAAAACCATGAAGGGCTACAAGGTGCTTAGAAAAGCCGGCTGG
Organism: Anaerotignum sp.; assembly: GCA_017523325.1. Lineage (GTDB taxonomy): Bacteria > Bacillota > Clostridia > Lachnospirales > Anaerotignaceae > Anaerotignum_A. The sequence goes on from JAFWWO010000032.1 coordinate 1,756, forward strand.
GATACCCACGGTCTGCCTGTGGAACTGGAGGTAGAAAAATCTCTGGGTCTGGACGGGAAACCTCAAATCGAAAAATACGGCATTGAGCCTTTTATCGGCAAATGTAAGGAAAGTGTATGGACATACGAAAAAGAATGGCGTTCCATGAGTGACCGTGTGGGCTTCTGGGCGGATATGGATCACCCTTATGTCACATACCATAACGAATATATCGAATCCGAATGGTGGGCGTTAAAGCAGATTTGGGATAAAGGTCTGTTGTATAAGGGGCATAAAGTCGTACCTTACTGCCCTCGCTGCGGTACAGCCCTTTCCTCCCATGAGGTAGCACAGGGTTATAAAGACGTTAAAGAAGTTTCTTGTATCGCAAAATTTAAGGTAGAAGGCAAAGAAAACGAATACTTCTTGGCTTGGACCACCACACCTTGGACACTGCCCTCCAATATCGCTTTGACCGTAAACGCCAAGGAAACCTACGCCAGAGTAAAATATCAGGATTATGTGGCAATCATGGCGGAAGCCCTTCTGGATAACGTTTTGGGCGAAGGTAATTATGAGGTGCTGGAAACCATGCCCGGTAAAGAACTGGAATACCTCCGTTACGAGCCGCTGTTCTCCTTCTTGGAAAACGACCCTAAGGCATTTATTGTCACCTGCGACGACTATGTTACACTGACCGACGGTACCGGTGTGGTTCATTCCGCCGGCGCATTCGGTGAGGACGATGCCCGTGTTTGCGGTGCTTATGAAATTCCCTTCCGTCAGTATGTGGACGATAGCGGGAATATGACGGCGGAAACCGGACCTTTTGCCGGAATGTTCGTCAAAGATGCAGACCCGAAGATTATCGAATATATGGAAAAAGACGGCACGCTTTTTGCCGCAATTCCTTTTGAGCATAATTATCCCTTCTGCTGGAGATGCGATACGCCACTGATTTATTATGCGAGAAGCACATGGTTCATCAAAATGACAGCCCTGCGGGATAATCTGGTGCGCAACAACCGTACCATCAACTGGTATCCCGATAATATTAAGGAAGGCCGCTTCGGCAATTTCTTGGAAAATGTCATCGACTGGGGTCTTTCCCGCGAAAGATATTGGGGTACTCCCCTGCCCATCTGGGAATGCGAATGTGGACACAGACATACCATCGGCAGTATTGCAGAGCTGAAGGAATTGTCCCCCGATTGCCCCGAAGATATTGAACTGCACAGACCATTCATCGATAACGTACACATCACCTGCTCCGAATGCGGCAAGCTGATGACAAGAGTGCCTGAGGTTATCGACTGTTGGTTCGACAGCGGTGCTATGCCCTTTGCACAGTGGCATTATCCCTTTGAAAATAAGGAAATCTTCGATGAAAACTTCCCTGCCGACTTCATCAGTGAGGCGGTAGACCAAACCCGTGGTTGGTTCTATACCCTGCTGGCAGTCAGCACGCTGATTTTCGATAAAGCACCCTTTAAGAACTGTATCGTTCTGGGGCATGTACAGGATAAAAACGGGCAAAAAATGTCCAAGCACAAAGGCAACGTGGTTGACCCTTGGGACGCTTTGAATAAACAAGGCGCCGATGCCGTTCGCTGGTATTTCTATGCCAACAGTGCACCTTGGCTGCCCAGCCGCTATTATGATGAAGCCGTAAGCGAATTGCAGAGAAAATTCATGGGTACACTGTGGAATACCTATGCCTTCTATATCCTTTATGCAGAAATTGACCGGTTTAACCCCACACAGCATAAGCTGGATTACGAAAAACTGTCTCCTATGGACAAATGGATTCTCTCCAAACTGCAATCATTGAACAAGTTTGTAGATGAATCTCTGGAGCATTATAAACTGACGGAGCCTGCAAGAGCCATGGCGGAATTTGTAGATGATTTGTCCAACTGGTATGTCAGAAGAAGCCGTGAGCGTTTCTGGGCAAAGGGCATGGAGCAGGATAAAATCAACGCTTATATGACCCTCTATACCGTATTGGAAACCATGGTGAAGCTGGCGGCACCCTTTACGCCTTTTATCACAGAGGAAATCTATGCAAATCTGGTGAAAAAGGTTGACACTGCCGCTCCCGAAAGCGTACACCTGTGCGATTGGCCCACATACCATGCCGAATGGGTGGACAGTGAGCTGGAAACCAATATGGATTTCGTACTGAAGGTGGTTGTAGAAGGCCGTGCCGCAAGAAATGCCGCTGCCATGAAGAACAGACAGCCCTTGGCTATGATGTATGTAAAGGCAGAGCAGAGCCTGCCCGAATCCTACTGCGAAATCGTCAAAGAGGAGCTGAATGTAAAGGCAGTCACATTTACAGACGATGTGGAAGCCTTCACCACCTACACATTTAAGCCTCAGCTGCGTACACTGGGTAAGAAATACGGTAAGCTGGTGCCTGCTATCGGTGCATATCTGAAAGAAGCAGACGGCTCCGCATTTATGGCAACCCTGCGTAATGACGGCAAGGCCACCTTTACTGTGGAAGGTGAAGAAGTCACTCTGGAAACAGATGATGTATTGGTAGAAACCGCAGAAAAAGACGGCTTTGTATCCGCCGGGGACCATACCCTGACCGTTGTACTGGATACGAACCTGACGCCTGAATTGGTTGAGGAAGGCTTTGTCCGTGAAATCGTCAGCAAAATCCAAACCATGCGTAAGGAAGCAGATTTCAATGTGACAGACCGTATCCGCATTTACCATGACGGCAACGCAAAAATCGCTGAAATCCTCTCCCAAAATGATATCTCTGCCGATGTTTTGGCAAATGAAATCGTGGCAGGCAAAGGCGGCGAGCTTTCCAAGGAATGGAATATCAATAACGAAAAGGTGACTCTGGGTGTGGAAAGAGTATAAATACTTGAAACAAAATCACCCGGTGAAACCACAAATATAAAAAACAGGGAGAACCCTTTCTATTCAAGCGTTCTCCCTGTTTTATTTTATGCAAAACCGCCATTTTTTTCAGGTATCAATACCGAAGAGGAATATCCGAAAGCAGTACCGGTACATCTAAGCCTTGAGATTTCAAAAAATAACGCATTCCTCTTACAGCGATATCGCTGTTATTCTTCGCCCCTACCATCACGCTTTCCAAGGGTACTGCTTCTTTATTTTTATCATATTCCACCAGAATATAAGGCAGAAAAATTTGATCCCGCAAACGAAAATTCGGTTTATACACACCCATTCCCCGACGGATCAACGGCGGAAACACAAAACGATATTCCTGTTCCCCTTCAAAAAAGCTCTTTTTGAAAAACATGGCATATACCGAGCAAACCACTGCCATTTCCTCCGCCAACCGCTTCAATGATACCTCGGAAAGAACCGCATCTTCTTCAAAAAAACACTCTAAATCCGCAACACCTTCTTCTTTCAAATTTTGAATACAGGCAAGCAAAGACTCCAGCAAACTGTTCATCTGCTCCTGCTCGTCATAAATAACGGTGCCGTGAAGGAAAACTCGATTTTGGAAGCCCTCTACAATTTTATCATAATCAAACTCCAGGCAATACCCCCGAAAATCCGTAAATTCCGCCCAAAGCAGAGCGTTATTTTGCAACTTGGAAAAAGCCACCACATAAAAGCTCATTTCGTCCTCATCGCAGTCCCCATTTACGTTGCCAAAGGGAGAAATAATGCCAATGCGGTCAATCTCCTCCTTCAAACAGGAAAAAAAGTGCTTTCGCAGACTTTCATTGACGATATATTTTTCCGTCAGCCGTTCCATGACCTCCATGGCATATTGAAACTCCAGCTTATCATTGAGAAAATCGCTTTTTGTCGCAAGAAATTCCCGATTTTCTATAATCCCCCTTACCCCTTCTGCTGTGGTATAATGATAGAGCTTATCCCCCTCTTTACACAAGGGGATATGAATCCATTCGTCCATATAGCGGGTATCCTGCATAATGGCAATCCTCCTTTTTTACTCTCTGATTTGACCGTTGCCATAAATGATGTATTTTGTGGTGGTCAACTCTTTTAAGCCCATAGGGCCACGCGCATGGAGTTTTTGGGTGCTGATGCCGATTTCCGCACCAAAACCAAACTGTCCGCCGTCGGTAAATCGGGTAGAGGCATTGACATAAACCGCCGCCGCATCTACCTCATTCAAAAACCGCTGGGCATTGGTATAGTTCTCCGTGACAATCGCTTCCGAATGGCCGGTGCTATACGTCCGGATATGGAAAATGGCTTCGTCCAAATCCTTCACCACACGGGCGGAAATAATATAATCCTCATATTCCGTTGCCCAATCCTCCTCAACAGCAGGAACAGAGCCGACCACCAGTTTTTGGGTTTTTTCATCGCCCCGTATCTCGACCTTTTTCTCCTGCAACGCCTTACCGATTTCAGGCAAAAACGCCTCGGCAATCTTTTCATGTACCAACAGGCTCTCGCAGGCATTACATACGCCGGGACGCTGTGTCTTGGCATTGATGACAATGCGAGCCGCCTTCTCCAAATCAGCACTTTCATCCACAAAAACATGACAATTCCCTACTCCGGTCTGTATCACGGGTACCGTGCTGTTTTGCACCACGCTTTGAATCAATCCCGCTCCGCCTCTGGGAATCAATACATCCAAGTAGCCGTTCAGCCGCATCATTTCATTTGCAGTTTCTCTGGCAGTATCAGGCACCATCTGCACCGAATCCTCCGGCAGTCCCTCGTTTGCCAACGCAGAGCGAAGTGCCTCCACCACCGCCCGGTTGGTACGAAAAGCTTCCTTGCCGCCCCGCAAAATCACGGCACTACCTGCCTTTAGGCAGAGCCCAAAGGCATCTGCCGCCACATTGGGCCTAGCCTCAAATATCATGCCGATGACGCCCATAGGCACACGCTTCTGCCCGATAATCAATCCGTTATCCAGTGTTTTCATGGAAAGCACTTCCCCCACAGGGTCATTCAGTGCCGCCACCTGCCGCAGGCCTTCCGCCATTTCTTCCAGCCTTTTTTCCGTCAGTGTCAATCGGTCAATAAAAGCACCCTTGATGCCCGCCGCCAATGCACCCTCTACGTCCAGCTTATTTGCTGCCAGAATTTCTGCCTTAGCCGCAAGCAATGCTTCTGCCGATGCCAATAAGGCTTTATTTTTTTCGGGTGTCGGTAGTGTCGCCAAAACCACAGATGCCGCCTTCGCTTTTTTCCCCATTTCAATTAGATTGCTCATTTTTGTATTCCTCCATTCCATCCCTTTTCTGTGACCAGCTCATCTATCGGAACATCAAATTCCTCTGCGGGAAGAGGCGTTTCCCATAACTGAAAGGCAAAGGCAATCCCTATTTTACGAAAGTCTAAGCCTTGGTGTTTTTCAAAATATCTATCGTAATAGCCGCCGCCATACCCGATGCGATAGCCTCTTTTATCGAATAATAGTCCGGGTACGAGGAATAAATCTCCTGTTTGGGGAAGAATTTCCGCCCTTTCATCGCCCATAGGCTCCATTACACCAAAAATCCCCTCCTGCAAATCGGCAAAATCTGTAATCGGCAAGAAAAACATCTGTCGCCCTTTTGCCGTTTTGGGTACGGCTACTGTCTTCCCGTCCTGCCATGCTCGACGAATCACTTCCCGTGTTTCCACCTCGGAACCCATGCTGACAAACACAAACACCCGCTGAGCTTTTTGATAGGAATAGCTTTCCAAAATATGGGCTGTGATTTTTTCACTCTTTTCTCTCCGCTCCGTTAGAGAAAGCCCGTTGCGCTGCTGCAAGGCTTCTTCCCGCAACCGTTTTTTCATATCCCTCACCTCAAGCCCACCAAAAACAATATGCCCAACGCTGTGCATAATGATATCCGCCAATAAGGCAGTCTTTTCCCTGAAAATACATTTCGCAAAACCATCCAGAAAACGCTTGCCCAAAGGCAAATCTCTCCGGCGACAGAAACTGCCGCTCCTATCATCAATATAGGCAGCCCCTTCCACAGGCAAAGCCCCCAAAGCAGACTAAACGCCATCAGCAAAAGCAACTCGCCCGTACTTTGGTAAATGCTTGTTTCATTCGGACCCGCCGGGTCAAAATTCCCCGCCAGCAGTATTAAACCGGGCAAAACGGCACCCATTGCAGCGCCGCTTACTACCCGCAATAGGTTATTGCTGTGCCAAATGCCCATATAACTAAAAAACCCATCGGCACCTAAAAGCAGTATTGCCATTGCACTCAAAACAAGCTGGGACGTCAGAAAAGGCTTATTCCCTGCCATTCTTTTGCGAAAAAAATAAAAGCAAAACGCCAGAAATACCCCTGTATAGATACCGGTACAACGGGCACAAAGGGGCATCTGATGCCCTTGCCATATAAAACTACGCTCCGCCATCTGATGACAGACAGCAGAGCCCATATGTTCTAATATACGCCAGTAAATTTCCATACATTTCCTCAAAATTCAAATATGATTCCGTCTATAGTTATCGGTTCCATTTCCATGATGCTGTCCGCTGTAAGGCTGCCCGTAAGACCGACTATGCAGCAGCACAACAGCCAAAGCACCAACATAACAATACCCAGCACTACCATGGTTTTACCGAATTTACGATAGTCCTCATAGGGGCTTTTCAGCAATGCAGCACCGGCAATCAGCCCCGCAATCGCCCCAATACCGCCTACCAGCAGTATGCCCAAAATAATCAATATCTTCAAAACCGTAGGTATGGTCTGCTCCTGTTGGAGTGCCGCATTTCCCTGTTCATAAGAAGTCCCGCCGGCGTTGTCGCCCCTTTCCACACGGCTTTCAAACCGCTGAGAGTTAGCATCTTCCACAGTAAAATCCGTTACTACCTCTGCCTCCGGTTCATCTTGCTGTATTTCCTGTCTATTTATTTCCTGTGCGCTTTTGGAATAATCCACATTATCCTTTACACTGCAAAAAGGACAGCCCATACTTTCGTCCAGAATTTGTTTCCCGCATTTCGGACAATAACTCATTTTTACTCCTCCTTTTTATCCTCACGACACCCAAAGCAAGTGCCGACGTCCTCTCCTTCTATCAGGCGATGAATGACCTTTGGGTCTTCTCCCAAAGCAATTGCCATTTTTACCTTAGCCTCCAAGCAAATTTTTGCCGCCTGCAATTTCGTTTTCATACCGCCCACACTAAAGGCAGAGCCCTTTTCCCCCGCCATCTGTTCAATCTCCGCCGTTACTGCAGCCACGTTTGCCACCCGCTTCGCATCGGCATTGGAGCGTGGGTCTTTATCATAAAGAGCGTCGATATCCGTCAGCAAAACCAGCAGATCCGCCTGCACAATTTCCGCTACCATAGCAGAAAGGCGGTCATTGTCGGATATCTCAATTTCATAGGTGGAAATGGTATCGTTGGCATTGACAATCGGTATGATGCCCATTTCCAGCAAGGTTTCTAATGTATTACGGGTGTTTTCATAGCGATTTTCGTTATCCAGATCTTCCTTCGTCAGAAGTACCTGCGCCACAGTCTGATTATATCTATCAAAGAAGTTATGATAAATCTGCATCAGCATCGCCTGCCCCACGGCCGCCGCCGCCTGTTTTTCCCTCATCACGGTAGGGCGTTCCTCCATGGCCATACGCACTGCACCCACGCCAATGGCGCCACTGGTGACCAATATAACCTCTTTGCCGCGGTTACGCAAATCCGTCAGCACCCACGCCAACTCTTCAATCCGCTTTAAGTTCAATCTTCCGTTGGGGTATGTAATGGTTGAAGTGCCCACCTTTATCACAATTCGACTACAATGCTTCAACTCTTCTCGCAAATGCCCACTCCCCTTTCTATATCCTTCTTATTGACAACAGTATACACTATTTTTCCCTAGGGAAAAAGATTTTTTCTGCAAATATTCAATTTCTTGCATCTCCCCTTACGGCATTGTAAAAATTTTATAAAATTACAAAAACCGACATATGCCTTTTTTGTAGAAACAAAACGATTCTCGGTTTCACCATCATTTTCTTTCTATCTTTTTTCAGGAGAGTTTTTTTCTCTTAGCCGCCCTATTCAAGTTTTTTCTCCGCATTTCAATCTTGACCTTCCAGCAGCTGTATCCGTTATAAAAAAAATATAAAAGCAGGATATACTTCTGCAAATGCTTTTCAAAATTTTAACATAGCAAAAAAGGAGGGCGATAGCATTTTTTTGAACCGTGGACAGTAATGACGTTGCATTATAAAACATTTGAAAGGAGGCATTTTTATGTCTGAACAACAACAGGGGGCTTTTAAGAAGGAATTACGCAAAATAGATATATGGGCATTGGCTCTTGGTGCAATTATCGGCTGGGGATGTTTTGTTATGCCCGGCACATCTTTCCTGCCAAAGGCAGGACCATTGGGCTCCATGATCGGACTCATTCTGGGTGGTATTATCATTTCTATTATCTCCATTAGTTATGGGTATATGATACAAAAATTCCCCCTTTCCGGCGGCGAATTCGTTTATGCCGATGCCGCTTTTGGCAAAAAGCACGCTTTTGTTTGCGGCTGGATGATTATTCTGGCCTATTGGTCTTTGATCCCCTTAAACTCTACGGCACTAGCCATGATTTCTCGCTATCTCCTGCCCGGTTCCCCTTTACAAGTCGGTTATCTATATACCATTGCCGGTTGGGACGTTTATTTGGGTGAGATTGCGCTGGCTTATGCATTTATCATCGGTCTTGGCATTGTCAATATTAAGGGTGTCAAATCTGCCGGTTGGTTCCAAACACTGGTTGCCGTTGCCTTGGCAGGCTCCGTTTTATTTGTGTTTGTCGGTATATTATTGACGAAGCCGGATTTTTCCAACTTGCATCCCTTCTTTATGGAAGGTAAAACAAAATTCGCCAGCATATTAGCGGTTGTTGCCTTCACGCCATATTGCTTCGTGGGCTTTGACTGTATCCCGCAGGCTGCCGAAGAATATGCTTTCTCACATAAAGATGCCTTAAAGCTGATGGTAGGGGCCATAATGGTAGGTGCTTTCATTTATGCCGCAGTGGTATTTGTCACAGCAGTAGTCGAACCATGGCAGCCTATGCTGGCGTCCAATCCCTCTTGGGCAACCGGCGAAATGATTTTGAAAGCCATCGGTTATATCGGCGTTCTGTTTATCGGTATCGCCATGCTTTGTGCAGTTGTTTCCGGTATGAACGCATTTTATATTGCGTCCAGTCGCCTAATTTATTCTATGGCCTATGCCGATGCTCTGCCTTCTAAATTCGCAGTCCTGACCCCTCAAGGCACACCGAAAAGAGCCATTCTTTTTATGATGATACTTGCACTGATTGCTCCTTGGTTCGGTCGTCAGGTATTGGCTTGGATTGTTGATATGACCTGCGTTGGCGCAGCCATGGGTTTCACCTATACTTGCGCCTCCGCTACCGTTCTTGCCAAAAGAGAAGGCAATAAAAAACAAGTCTTGATCAGCGGATTAGGTATTGCTGTTGCGTCTATTTTCCTGATTATCACATTTGTTCCCGGTATGCCCGGCTTCCTATCCATTCCCTCTTTCATTATATTGGGCGTATGGGCACTAATCGGTATCATTTTCTATTTGTTTATTAAACACGATTATGTTCACGGCAAATGGAAAGGCGTTTCCGTAGAAAAGATTTTGCTATCTAAAATGGAACAGGACATTGATGTATAATTCTAACATACATAAGTAATTGCAGAGAAAAATATCATTCATTTGTTATTATTGACCCACGAAAAAGGCTGCTCCGATGATGTATCGGGGCAGCCGCCTTTTAATCATTTTAATTTGAAAGAACTTTTCAACGGCACAATACGGTTAAATACCAAATGCTCCTCGGTGGTATCCTTGGTATCTACAATATAATAGCCATTACGCATAAATTGGAACCGCTCTCCCCTCTGTGCCTCTTTGATGGCAGGCTCAATGAAGCATTCCTTCACCTCCAGTGAATTGGGGTTCATCATCATCTCGCCATTGGGATCATCGGGATTATCCAGCATCATATAATCATACAATCTGGCCGTTGCCCGCACATTTTCCGTAGCACTGACCCAATGCAGCGTACCCTTCACTTTTCTGCCCTCGAAACCACTGCCGCTTCTGGTTTCCGGGTCATAGGTACAATGCACTTCTGTTACGTTTCCATTTTCGTCCTTGACAAAATCGGTACAGGTAACGAAATAAGCCCCTTTCAGGCGCACTTCCTTACCGGGTGCCAAGCGGAAGAATTTTTTCACCGGTTCTTCCATGAAGTCCTCCCGTTCAATATACAGCTCTCTTGTAAAGGGTACCATTCTCGTGCCCAATTCCGGGGTTTCGGGGTTGTTTTCCAGCTCCATCATTTCCACCTGACCCTCCGGATAATTGGTAATGACCAGCTTCAGCGGATCCAGCACAGCCATAACCACCTTTGCCTTTGCCTTCAGATCATCGCGGATACAATAATCCAGCAAACCACTGTCAACCACACTATTTGCCTTGGAAACGCCGATACGCTCGCAGAAATCCCGAATGGCTTCCGGTGTATAGCCGCGGCGGCGCAACCCACTGATAGTAGGCATACGAGGGTCATCCCAACCATCTACCAAGCCGTCCTCCACCAAAGCCCGAAGCTTTCTCTTGCTCATCACCGTATTCGTCATACCCAGACGGGCAAATTCAATCTGCCGGGGGGGATTTACCGTATAGCCCGCCTCCCGCACAACCCAGTCATAGAGAGGACGATGGTCCTCAAATTCCATGGTACAGATGGAATGGGTAATACCTTCGATAGCATCCTCCAGCGGGTGTGCAAAGTCATACATGGGATAGATGCACCATTTATCCCCTGTGGTATGATGGGAAGAATGAGAAATGCGGTACAGCACCGGATCTCTCATATTGATATTGGGCGATGCCATATCAATCTTTGCCCGCAGGGTTTTGGAGCCATCAGGGAACTCCCCTGCCTTCATGCGTTCAAATAAATCCAGATTTTCCTCTATACTTCTGTTGCGATAAGGGCTTTCTTTACCCGGAGTATTCAATGTGCCGCGGTATTCCCGCATTTCCTCCGGCGTCAGCTCACAAACAAAAGCCTTACCCTCTTGAATCAGCTTAACCGCCACTTCATAATACTTGTCGAAATAGCTGGAGGCATAATACAGCCTGTCCTCCCAATCAAAGCCCAGCCATTTTACGTCCTCCCGAATAGAATCCACATATTCCACGTCTTCCTTCGTAGGGTTTGTATCATCAAAACGGAGATTGCACTTACCGCCATACAACTTCGCCAGACCAAAATTCAGGCAAATAGATTTTGCATGGCCAATGTGTAGATAGCCATTTGGCTCCGGCGGGAATCTGGTGTGGATTTTATTCAGTTCCCCCTTCAAATCCTCCTGAATATAGCTATGTATGAAATTACCGGTTGCTCCTAAGCCGCTGTTGTTTTCCATATTTTTTTCTTCTGCCATAACGCACCCTCCGTTCTTTTTCCAAAACTATGATACTTTATTATAATATAGCATGCCCCTAAAGGCAAGAAACATGAAAAAATTTTTGTTGACATATATCGAACACCTATATATACTGTTCTTAATATATATCGACAATCTATATAAGGAGGCATACGATGACTATGGATAAAACCCTATTGGCAGGCAGTACCGCCATGCTGATTCTAAAGCTATTAGACGGGCAGGATATGTACGGCTATCAAATGATAGCGGAGCTGGCAAAGCGTTCAGACGATACCTTTCATCTGAAAGCGGGCACCCTCTATCCGCTGCTGCACGGTCTGGAGAAAAAGAAATTGTTGGAATCCTATGAAAAACAGACTGATTCCGCCCGTATCCGCAAATATTATCGCCTGACTCCCAAAGGAAAAAAGCATCTCCATGAAAAAACAGAGGAATGGGAGGTTTTTTCCCACGCCATTCATCAGGTATTGAAAGGAGGACTTTGCTGTGAACACATCTGACGCATTTCACCGTTATACGAAAAAAGTTTGTGGGCAGATTCGCTGGAAAAAAGCCCATGACATTGTTTCCCGTGAAATCGAAAACCATCTTCATGACCAACGGGATGCTTATATGGCGCAGGGGGATACAGAAAGTGTCGCTGAAGAAAAAGCCTTGCTGCAAATGGGCGATGCTGTTTCCGTGGGCATGGCATTGGATCAAACCCACCGCCCGTCCCCCCAATGGGCGATGATTGGGCTGGTCATGCTGTTGTCAGGCATCGGGGCAATCATACAGTTTTGTTATTATGATAATGCTTTGGCCGCCGCTCCCGCCGGAAACATTTCTATTGCTCGATTTGCGTTCGCTCTGCCGCTGGGAATATTGTTATTTGCTGCAGCGTATTTTCTGGATTTTTCTTTCATCGGAAAATATCCCTACCTACTGCCTGTGGCACTTTTGGGGATTGATATAGTTGCACAGCTGATAGGCGTTGATTTCAACGGGAAAAATTGGCTTTCCATCGGCCGCTTCGCCATCAGCCCTATTTCTCTCTCCCTCCCGTTCCCCCTCGCTTTCTGCGGACTGCTTTATCACTTCCGGCACAAAAGAAACGGCTATCTTTTAGGCGGATTATTTGCGGCATTTTTCTGTGTGCAACTTGTCTGCTTTCATACTATGAGTGGCTTATTTGTATTTGTCTGTGCCGCAGGCAGTTTGATGCTTTTTGCAGCAGTACGGGGCTGCTTTCCGGGGAACACAAAAAGGCTTTTTCTGCTTTTTGTCGTGGCAGGGATTGTACTATTCGCTATGTTCTTGTGGGCAAATTCGTATTATGCTTACCGTATGAATACGCTGTTTGCCGTTTTTCGCCCGGAAACTGACCCGCAAAACGTCGGTTATTTCCCATTGCTTTTGCGAAACATAATGGAGCATTCCGTATTTTGGGGAAAAGGCAATCCTCTTGAAATCGCTGATTATTCCGCTATTCTCTATTCCGGAAATTTTCGTGCGGACTTTTTGCTGACTTTTCTTTCTTATGAATATGGCTGGGGTATTGCAATGTTTTTGGTATTGCTGCTGACAGGATTTCTTGCTTTTGGTCTCCACAAGGCTTTCAGGCAAAAAAGTATTCTGGGGCAGATGGTTTCTCTCTCCATTCTTTGCACATTTGCCGGAGAAGTGTTCGTTTACATCTTAAACAATCTGGGCTACCCGTTGATTGCCCCCATCGCCCTGCCTTTCCTCTCCTATGGCACAACAGCTCTTTTGCTGCACATGGCTCTGGCAGGCATACTTCTTTCCACATTCCGTACCGGGGAAGTTTTTCGAGATAAGGAATTGCTTACTTTTCTGAAGCCGCCCCTTTTCCAATGGGACAACGGCAAGCTGATTATTTCTTTCAAAGGCTGATAAAAATTGCTTTTTTCTCCAAAATGTTGTAAAATACTCCTAGAGAAACAGGGAGGAAAAATCTTATGCTGGCTTTTACCATCAACGACACCAAGGCTTTTATGGGGCTTCTATTGAAAAGCGATACCTTTGACGCATTTCAGTTTCGCCAAGGAGAATTGACGACTTTTATATCCTTTTCCATGGACGGACACCGAAATTTGGATTTTTATTCCACCGAAGAACAGGAAGCCGCTCTTTCTCGTTACATCAGCTGGGAAGAAATCCGCCCTTTTGTTTTTCAGGCCATCAAAGGCAATAAACTGCCCAAAAGCATTAAACTGGTGTTATCCCTTCCGGAAGAAAAGCTGGAACACCTGCCTAACATCAATGCCGCATTTTTGAATATCTTTTTCCGAGAAAACGTATTGTTCTGTACCACAGCCGTTTCTCAGGAAAGCTTTTCTTTGGATAAAAGCAGCGAAAAGCTCTGGGAGGAATATGTACTGAAATTCTTCCGTAAAAACGGCATTGGCATACAGTTGCAAGAAGGCTAAGAATATCCCTGCTCCAATTGGTGCAGGGATTTTTAACAGACTGATATTATTAGCACTCCTTTTTATTGAGTGCTAATTTTTTCTTGACTTTTCCATTTCCGGTGCTACAATATGAACTAGTACAGGCACTGCCTGAATTTTTTTACGGAGGTTATGAATATGCAGGAGAGAGGCAATCTTTCTATCAACAGCGAAAATTTTCTGCCAATTATCAAAAAATGGCTCTATACGGATAAGGATATTTTCATCAGGGAACTGGTTTCCAACGCTTGCGATGCTGTTACGAAGCTACAAAAGCTGGCAAATATGGGGGAAGCAGAGCTTTCCGCCGATGAAGCCTTCGCCATTCATGTCATTTTGAATCAGGACGAAAAAACACTGCAAATCATTGACAACGGCATCGGTATGACTGCCGATGAGGTGAAAAAATACATCAACCAAATCGCATTTTCCGGCGCAACGGATTTTTTGGCAAAATTCCAGGAAAAAACAGAGGACGATAATGAGATTATCGGACATTTCGGTCTTGGCTTTTACTCTGCCTTTATGGTAGCGGATAAAGTAGAGATTGATACCCTCTCCTACCGGAAAGATGCCGCTGCCGCCAAATGGATTTGCGAAGGCGGTATCGATTACGAAATGGCGGACGGCACCAGAACAGAAAGAGGCACTGCCATCACCCTATTTTTAGGCGAAGACGGCAAGGAATTTTTGGACGAAGCTACGCTTTATGCCGCTTTGACCAAATACTGCGCTTTTATGCCTGTGCCGATTTTTGTGGAAATCATCAAGCAGGAAACAGAGGAAGAAAAAGCCGCCGCACAAAAGGCAAGCAATACCATTCATGTTTCTCCCGAAGATGCAGCAAATTTGACAAAAGAAGGTGCTTTAGAGAAATTACAGGAGCAGCAAGCGAACGAAACAGAAGAGCCCAAGCCCTTAAATGACCCTTCCCCTCTTTGGCTAAAACAGCCCAAGGATTGTACCGATGCGGACTACAAAGCCTTTTATCATAAGGTATTCCATGATATGAATGACCCGCTGTTTTGGATTCATCTGAATATGGATTATCCTTTCCGCCTGAAAGGGATTCTCTACTTCCCGAAGCTGGTGGAACAGATGGACGTCATGGACGGTGAAATCAAGCTCTATTCCAATCAGGTATATATTGCGGATAACGTCAAAGAAGTCGTGCCTGAATTTCTGCTTTTGCTCAAGGGCGTTTTGGATTGCCCCGATATGCCGTTGAACGTTTCCAGAAGCGCTCTGCAAAATGACGGCTATGTGGAAAAAATGAACGCCTATATCACCAAAAAGGTGGCAGACAAGCTGAATCAGCTATTCAAAAATGAACGCCAAACTTATGAAGGCTTTTGGGACGATATCGGCATCTTCATCAAATACGGCTGTATGCGGGAGGAAAAGCTTTACGATAAGGTCAAGGACGCTCTGTTGCTGAAAACGACAGATGATGTATATGAAACCATTCCCGAATATCTGGAAAAGAACAAGGAAAAACATGAAAACAAGATTTTCTTTGTTACCGACGAAAATCAGCAGGCACAGTATATCCGCCTGTTCCAAGAACAGGGGCTGGAAGCGGCAATTTTATCCTCCCCTGTGGATAAGCCTTTTGTTTCCTTCCTGGAATACAAAAATCCCGGTGTAAAGGTACAGCGTATTGACGCGGATATTTCCGATACCTTACAGGAAAAAGAGTCCGAAGAAACAAGCGAAGCCAAAAAACAGGCGGCAGAATTTGAAAACAATCAAATGCAGGACCTCTTCCGAGAAGCCATTGGCAACGATGGGTTAAAAGTGAAAACGGAGGTTTTGAAAGCGGAAAAAGTATCGGCAATGATACTGCTTTCCGAGGAATCCCGCCGTATGATGGAAATGATGGAGGCCTATGCAAACAATGAAGAATTCAAAGCCATGTTTGCCGGTATCAAGCCCGATGAAACACTGGTGCTGAACCGCAGCAATCGTTTGGTACAGGCTTTGCTTTCCATGGCAGGCAAGGAAGAGAAAAAAGCGGATGCCACCCTCCTTTGCCAACAGCTTTACGATTTGGCATTGATGAGTCACCGCCCGCTGACCTCGGAGGAAATGACAGCTTTTCTCGACAGAAGCAACCTTCTGTTGGAAAAATTGGCCAATTACGAAGCATAATATCAAAAACGGCAGTACCGTGATGCTCTTTCACGATACCGCCGTTTTTTCATGTTATTTTTATGGTATCTTTTGTATAATCCGCACTTCAAAGCTCTTCACGAAAAATAACGCCTTTCTTTTTATGACAAAAGACCGTTTGCTTTCAGCTATTTCTCTACCTGAGACCTTGCATTGACAGCCTGACTGCCGGTGATAGACAGCCCCTCCGCCAGCTTCACACCGGGGCAAGTCTTTTGAATATCCCGTTCGGCACCCATGCCGCTACCCTCGTTGGTACAAAGCGGGAGAAGGGTTTTCCCCGTGAAATCGAATTTCTCCAAAATAGTAGATTTCCTAAACCATAGATTTATTCCTCTCCCCATACCTCTTTCGCCAGCCGAAAGACCGCCCAGCCCTTAGGCCAGCCGACATACATAGTGGCATGGGTGATAATCGCTGCAATTTCTGTTTTTGTCACACCGTTTGCTTTGGCATTTTGCAGGTGATAGGTCAAAGAGGAATCTGTGATGCCCGATGCCATAAGAGAAACCACGGTAATGATGCATTTTGTCTTCAAATCCAAAGCTTCCTCATTCCATACCTCGCCAAAAAGTACATCATCATTGAGATGGGCAAACATGGGGGCAAATATGCCAAGCTGTTCTCTGCCTGCAGTCTGTTTGATTTTTTCGTTCATATTATCCCTCCAAGCTCTCATAGGCTTCTTTGCTCACGGCCTCACACCATTCGGTTGAGGCATTTTCCCCGGGCACCTCCACCGCAATATGGGAAAACCAACTGTCTTTCTTTGCACCATGCCAATGCTTTACATTTGCGGGAATGGCAATGACTGTTCCGGCAGTCAAGCTGACCGCCTCCTTCCCTTCTTCCTGATACCAGCCTTCTCCGGCAGTACAAATCAGCATCTGTCCTCCGCCTTGCTCCGCATGATGGATATGCCAGTTATTTCGGCACCCCGGTTCAAATGTGACGTTTGCCAGAAAAACGGGATGTTTTCCATATTCTGTCAGCGGTTTCAAAAAGGAATTTCCGATAAAAAATTCTGCATAAGCATCGTTGGGTGCGCCTACACCAAAACTGTCCTGTTTTTCAAATTCTGCTCTATCCAAAATTTTACTCATTTTATAACCTCCTTATGCTTTGTCCATTCCCGACTTTTTGGACTCATGCATTTATAAATCCAATTTCATATAAATCGAAGTATCCATAGGGCTATCATTATAGCTGTCAATTTCATAAAATCCGCATTTCCGATAAATATGCAACGCCCCCTCCAAAAAGGGCAGTGTATCCAATAACATATGGGAATAGCCGATTTCTTTGGCATCGGCAATGATTTGCTGTACCAATTTATCACCGATACGCTTTCCCCTATACTCCGGTTTCACATACAGCCGTTTCATTTCGCAATTCTGCCCGTCAATTTTCCGCAGACCGATACAGCCTGCCACCGTTCCGTCCCAACAGGCTAAATAAAGCCGCCCCTCCGGCAAGCCGTATTTCTCTTCCAAATGCTGCAATTCCGCATCGTAATTTTGTATATCCAGATATTGCCGGAAGGTACTGTCACCCGCAATCAGCAAAGTTGTATATGCCGAAAACAACTCCCCAACCTCTTGTGGAAAATCATAAGCCAATTTCAACTGCAATGCCATTTTGTGCCTCCTTATTTATCCTCAGTTCGCACGCCGTTAGTTTGACAAAAATATTTTCAAACAACTCTTCTTTCCCCTTTGCAAAAGCCATTATTGCAATTCTAATTCCACGGGACAATGGTCAGAACCCATGACAGTGCTATGGATTTTTGCGTCTTTCAATCGTTCGGTCAATTCTTCGGAAACCACATAATAATCAATCCGCCATCCCGCATTATTTTTCCTGGCGTGAAAGCGATAGCTCCACCAGGAATATGCCCCTGTCGCATCCGGATAGAAATATCGGAAAGTATCCACAAAGCCGGCCTCCAATAATTCCGTGAACTTTCCCCGTTCCTCATCTGTAAAGCCGGCGCTGCGGTGATTTGTAGAGGGATTTTTCAAATCAATTTCCTGATGGGCCACATTCAAATCTCCGCAGATAATGACAGGCTTTTTTTCATGCAATCTACTGACATAACCACGAAAGGCATCTTCCCACTGCATACGATAGGCCAGACGGGCATTTTCCTGCTGGGAATTTGGCGTATAGACCGTTACATGGAAAAAATCCTCAAATTCCAGTGTAATGACCCTTCCCTCCTGGTCATGCTCCTCCACACCTATGCCGTAGGTTGCCGCCAACGGCTCTTTTTTTGTGAATACCGCTACACCGGAATAGCCTTTCTTCTGTGCATAATTCCAGTATTGGAAGTATCCTTCTGTTTCCAAATCAATCTGTCCTTCCTGTAGCTTCGTTTCCTGTATGGAAAATATATCCGCATCTGCTTCCTTAAAATATTCTAAAAATCCTTTATTCACTGCGGCCCTTAAGCCGTTTACATTCCATGAAATCAGTTTCATATCTGCCCCTCCTTTGGAATCTTTCTTACATTAGTGTAGCATAAAAACATTCCCTTTGTCTTGCCCATATATGAAAAATCAGCTAAAATAAGAAAAAGACCCTTTAGAAAGGAATACAGCATGAATATACAAATCTATGGCTCGAAAAAATGCTTTGATACCAAAAAAGCAGAGCGTTATTTTAAGGAGAGAAACATCAAATATCAATACATCGACATTCATCAGTTTGGTATGGCAAAAAGCGTCTTTGAGGGGGCGAAAAAGCAAATCCCCGTGGAGGATATGATTGACCGAAAAGCAAAGGCATACACCAAGCTGTATTTGGACTATATTGATGAAGCCAAACGGGAGCCTACCCTTTTTGAAAATCCCGAACTGTTCCGCACACCCATCGTGCGTAATGGACGGGAATTTACACTGGGCTACTGCCCCGATATTTGGAAAAATTGGGAATAAAAGGAGGAGCTGTTTATGAAAATCGGTTTAGGACAAATTGATATGGGCTTTGAGGAAAAAGAATCTGCCATGCATCTTTGCAGCCACCTTCTGGCAGAGGCGAATCAAAAGGCTGTGGATTTGGTAGTTTTCCCCGAAATGACCCTGACCGGATTTACCATGAATCCACAAGAATTCGGCGAGGAACGGGCGCAAAGCCAAACCATCGCTTTTTTTCAGGAAGAAGCACGAAAAAACAGCGTCGCCATATGCTTTGGGCTGCCCGTTCATGAAAACGGCGTTTCCACCAACCATTGTATTGTTGTAGATGAAAACGGTACTCTCCTTGCAGATTATGCAAAAATCCACCCCTTCTCTTATGGCGCAGAGGCAAAGCATTATATCGGCGGAGAGGAAATTCAATTTTGTCAGATAAAGGGGGTTCCCCTGACGCCTTTTATTTGTTATGACCTTCGCTTTCCCGAAATCTTCCAGATTGCATCGGAGAGAAGCCGGCTCATTACCGTTATTGCAAACTGGCCCACCTCTCGTCGGGAACATTGGATGACCCTTTTGCAGGCAAGAGCCATTGAAAATCAGTGCTTTCTCATTGGCGTCAACCGCACAGGCAATGGCGGCGGGCTTTCCTATAACGGAGATAGTATGCTCATTTCCCCCTCCGGAGAAATCATCTCTCATATCGAAAAAGACAGCGGGCTTTTCACTGCCGAAATCGACCTTGCGGCGGTATCTTCCCTGCGGGAGAGTTTTCCTCTGAAGGCTGATCGGAAACCGGCGCTATACTACGCCCTTTGGCAAGCACAACACAGGAAATAAGCAGCACACCAAAAAAACTACTGTCAATCATCACAACCGGCAGTAGTTTTTTTATTTTTCGCGGGTTCCCTGCGTAATCAAATATCCTAAAGCTGTAAACAACACCATAATTGCAAAATAGTCAATGAAAAAGAATGGTATCGGTTCATCGTAATCGAAAAACACAAAGGCAGTTCTTCGCAGCATATACAGCGGCAACTGTCTTTTCATAAAAGCAAAGCCTCCGTAGATTGCAACCACCGTACAAGTGCCAAGCACTGAAACCCATGTGGTTTTTCCACATTTTTTCAGTTTTTTTATTGGTGCAGATAAATGGGTTCCTCCATGGACACACATCAGTATAAATCCCCAATAAGCAAGGAATAAATGAATCTCTCTTGCTGTTGCTGTGATACCGAGAGTCGGCACAGATGCATATAAATGCTTAGACAGCAGTATACCGCTGACGGGTTGTAAAATCATAAACACAAGCAGGAATACATTCAATATCGTTTGAAGAATACGGGCGGAACTGTAATTTCCTCTAAACATTGCGCCATACCATTTACGGTTCAAAATGTGATGGATGAAAAACAGCACAAAAATTACTGTTCCAATGATTTCATGGAGCTTTTCTCCAATGAGGGAATATGCCATCAGAAGCGGCAACAAAACAACCATAGCAATATCCAAAGCCATTCTGATTCTTTTCTTCATCCGTTTTTTGCCGCCTCCTTTCCCGGATATCATTTAATATCCAAGCTCCGTAAGCCACTCTTTTACCGTATTTCTCACACTATCCTGATTATTCTGCGCATCCGTTCCTGCAATTGCAAGACCTTCTCCTACTATACCGCCCGGGCAAGCAGAGGCAAGTTTTCTGTCAAACCCCGATAATCCGGAACCTTCATGGGTAGAAAACGGGATCAACGTCTTTCCTGCGAGCGCATCAGCAGAATCCTCAAAAAAGGTGTACATAATCATCGGCCAGTCACCCCACCACACAGGTGCACCAATAAATACAACATCATATTGGGACAAATCCGGCACTTCTCCTATATAGAGCGGCCTTGCGTTTTCATTTTGCTCCCGTTTTGCCATGTCTGTCAGTTCTGCATAGGTATATGGATACGTATCCTCCTGCGGCAAAATCTCAAAGCTGTCCGCTCCTGTTTCTTGTGCAATCATTTCTGCAATAATGGCCGTGTTACCTTTATCGATCACACCGACATTATATTGCTCGCCGGTTCTCGAAAAATATATTACAAGGGCATTTGCATCATCTTGGTCTATCTGATTTCCCTGAGAACGAGAGATATCATCAGAAGATAATTCCTCTTTATTGGCCGCAGAATTCCCACAGCCCGCAAATGCAAATACTATCATCAGCAAAAAAGCCGTAATTCGTTTCATTTGATTCATTCCAATCCTCCTTCTTCCTTCGGCTGAAGCAGCCCGTAATAATAGGACGCCGTTGTTCCTCTATCAGCGAGGAATGCTGCACCCGAAGAAACGCTCTGTCTGTAATATATTCTTTCCTGTTTTTTGTATCTGAACAAACCGGAAACTCCGCATATGCCCGATTTCGTTTAATAGGTTGATGCCCGGGCCTTGGTAAACTTCCACCCATCTTCGTTCTTTTTTAGATGAAACCTAAACTCCAGTCGCCATGTATGTTTCCCGCCTCCAAAAACAGCTGCCGTCACACGACTATGGCCAATCAGTGTTGCCTGATTACCATCAATGCTAATATCCAGACCTTTTGTTTCCGCCGAGAAATAATTCAGTGTCCCATCCATAATGGCTCGAATGTATGATTGTTTATCCTGTTTCATTCCCGTCATATGAATCAGCAGAAAAGCGTCATCATGAACACGGTTTAGCTCCTCTTCATTTTTTGCAATCATAGCCTCATACATCTTATGATAGAGTTGTTCTATTTGCTGTGCATCGCTCACTCTGCCATCTCCATTCTAATCTGAATTTCCGCAATCTGCCGGAAACCGCCACCCGTAATCGTAATCAAGAATCCGTACCTTATACTTGAGCCGACGCCCAAGAAGCAACTTCCTTTTCGGAGCGGGAAGCCTCCGCACCATGCACTGCTAACCCTTTTCCGAAAGATGCCCCTGCACAAATACGTTTCAAATCCTGTTCACAGGAAGCAAGACCACTGCCTTCATGGGTCATAAGCGCCATTACCTTCTTGCCGCTCCAGTCAAGTTTCTCAAGCTGTGTAAAAACAGCCATCGGGAAGGTTCCCCACCAGCACGGACCACAGACAAATATATTGTTATAATCGGCAATACTTTCCAGATATTTTTTCAGTTCCGGGCGAGCTTTCTCCTGAAGCTCTGATTTTGCATCATCAATACAAGCATAGTAATCCGCCGCATATTCTTTAATGGTTTCAATCTCAAACAAATCACCACCGACTGCCTTCTGTATGAATTCAGCACAAATTTCCGTGTTGCCCTTTGTCAGTGTCTTTATACTGCCGTTCACATAGTTTTGTCCTTTTCTCGAATAATAAAGAATCAAATTTTTTGCCATCTTGTTTTCCTCCTTATATCTGTCTGCTTTTTAGAAAATCCTATTTTTCCGCCTTTCGATTTTTACCTATACTCCTGTTTCCCGAAAAAACCGTCGACACCGCCCATGACAATGCGATTTGTCAAAGCAATCACCTCTTCTATCGGCATCTTTTTTTCGTCCTCCACCCATTGTTTATACGCCGCAAGAACGGCATGATTCACAAAGTCCAACAGCAATTTCTTTTCATAATCGGAAAGCTTGCAATATTGTTCGGATTTACCCCAACCCACATCATTTACCTTAGTTATCATATTATCTCGTATGGAATAATAGGTTTCGCAGCAGGTAATTTTTTCGTAAGCCAACCCTTGTTCTATGGAATATAAGAAAAACTCACGATTGACCTGCGCCAATTCCTCCGGCAAGGTATATTGGGCAATTCGCTTCAGGTATCCATAGGATAGCTCAAATTGCATCTCAGCAAGAAGTGTGTCCAGCGTTTCATAATAATGATAAAATGTCTTTTTATTGATACGCGCCTTATCACACAACTCTTTTACCGTAATTTTTTCGTAGTCCTTTTCACAAATGAGCTCCTCAAAAGCAGACTTAATGCCCTCAATGGTTTTCACAACTCTTAAATCTTCGTTCCCTTTCAGTATCATATTTTTATCCCTCGTCAATCATCGGTTCACACATGATGCGCCTTTCGTTGCATTTTATCAAATGCAACATTCATACGCAAAATCTTTTTTGAAGGATCACCATCCGACAAATATTTTTTCCGCATTTTTTGCAGATAACAATAAGCATATTGCATACATGGTTGGCGTCCTTACCATGGAGTTTGGAAAAATCTTCTTGCTTATTGCTTTTCAAAGGCCGGACGCCACCCTGCGAATTGAATCAGCTGTTCCTCTGTGCGATGATAGTAACGAACGCCTTTATCCAACTTGGCAATCTCTGCCATTTCTTGGTCCGTCAGTTTGAAATCAAAGATATTGATATTGTCCTTGATGTGATCCACGTTTTTACTGCCCGGAATGACCACAAACCCCATCTGCGTATGCCAGCGCAGGATAATCTGTGCAGCGGATTTTCCATATTTCTCACCCAGCTTCTTGAAAATGGGTTCATCCAACAGCTTCTTATCTCCATGCCCCAGCGGATACCATGACATCAGTTTAATGCTGTATTTATCTAACGTCTTACGAAGTTCCGTTTGCGTGAAGTAGGGATGTGCCTCCACTTGAATGAACTGAGGAACGATTTCCCACTTATTTTCCAACTCTGCAATATATTTCCCCTCAAAATTAGAGATGCCAATCGCTCTTGCTTTGCCCTCCCGATATGCTCTCTCAAGCTGTCTATATCCGGCAAGCCAATTCCCCGCAGGCTGATGGATATAAAGAAGATCCACATAATCTACACCAAGGCGTTCCAGCGTTTCATCTACCGCATTTTCGTTTTCATACTCACTGGGCCAGAGTTTTGTGGAAAGAAATACCTCCTCCCGTTTCACTCCACTTTCCTTGATGCCACGGCCACAGGCTCTCTCGTTCACATAAGCATTGGCTGTATCCACAAGAGAATATTCCATTTTCAAAGCTTCTCTAACGCTGTTTTGTGCTTCTGCCGGTGTCAGCATAAATGTTCCGATACCGATAAGCGGGCATTTCAGTTGGTTGTTCAACATTGTATATTCCATAATAATCCTCCTTTTGTATTTATGAAACCACGGTTTCTTATTCTTATATTTGAATTATACTTGCATCTGTTTTCTCATGCAACGGGCAGTTTTTTAGAGGTTGTTACATAAGTAACCATATTTCCGAAACAGTTGCTTATTTTTCGTAAATTTGTGCGATTTTCTCTAAAAACCGAAAATATAACATGGTGCACCGCATAAAAAAAGATGCTCTACCGTTACATGGCATTTTCTATGTAGAAAAATACAGATATATATGGTATCATAACAAGGAAAAGTATCGCTGTGCTTGCACAAGAGACACTTTGACGAGTATCAAATATATCGAACCGGTGCATAAAAAAGACAGTATCTCCCTATAAAACCCAACAGATAACTATTGTGCGTCGAAAGTTCGCTATGATATGCCGTGGTTAGGCAAGAATCATGATGAACGGTACCGCTGCTTTGGGTATAATAAAAGAAATAGATAAATCGGAGTTTGCGAGGATATGACGATGATAACGCTGAAGTACGGAAATACGAATACATTTTATATTCAAGGTTGTGAAGGCGGTTTGCTCTTTGATACCGACTATGCTGGAACGCTACCACTGTTTTATAAGGCGTTAAAGCAGAACAACATCAGGGTAAAAGACA
>JAFWWO010000033.1 GCA_017523325.1 Anaerotignum sp.
AATGCCGTTGCCATGTTTTTTTGCACTGCCCCGCCAAAGCCCTCTGTTCACATCATATTATGCTTCTTTTTCCCCGCAGACATTGGGGCGGTCGGGAAATATCACCATTCCATACCCATTTAGGGCGGAAAGCCGTTCCAAAAGGGCCTCTGTTCCTGCCCTTTGCTGATATTCCATTTCCTCCCGATACAGGGGTATCAGCGTATAGAAATTGATTTGCGTGCCGTCCTCCGTATGGAACAGGCTGATATTTTCCTGCAACGCACCCAGCATCACGCCGGAAAGCTTCGTGCCGACATCATAAGGCACATAATCTTCCGAGTTGGGCAGGGTATGCCCCCAGCCCAGCCATGTTTTGTATTCATGGGGAAACCGCGCCAGATATTTCATCAGCCGTATGGGCCACCAGAGGGAATCGGGTACGTCTTTATCCGTTTCATAGCCCGTCAGTATATCCCACTCCGCCGGCAAAAACAGCATCAGCTCCGCTCGTTCCAATGCCTTGTATTGCGGCAAAAGCTCCGGCGGCAATGTCATGGGCAATGCACTCATGCCCGTTGTGTAAATCACATGAAAATCCTTTTTTGTAGGTGCCTGCATCACAAAAACGTCCACATGCAAAAACTCGGAAGCAATTTCCCGATATACCCTTGTGGTACGGCCGGGAAATACGCTTTCCATATGCCGACAAATTTCCTGTTCATAGGGGGAAACATTGGCAGGACGGCGTTCCTGCCGTTCCTCCAACGCCTCATATCGGTACACAGATCCTTCCCTTTTTGCCTGTTCTTGTGCAAAATGCTCTTTTTCCGCCATGATTCAGCCACCTCAATTCTTCCCGAACAGTGCCTCTGCAAATTCCGCCGCATGGAACCTCTGCAAATCATCAATCCCTTCGCCTACGCCGATATAGCGCACAGGAATTTTCAATTCACTCTGAATGGCAACCACGATACCGCCCTTTGCCGTACCGTCCAGCTTTGTCAGGATAATGCCTGTAATATCCGCCACTTCCTGAAAGAGCTTTGCCTGTTGCAGGGCATTTTGTCCCGTGGTGGCGTCCAGCACCAGATAAACCTCCTTATGGGCATCGGGGTGCTCCCGCTCAATGACACGGGCGATTTTCTTTAATTCTTCCATAAGGTTCTTTTTATTATGCAGCCGCCCCGCCGTATCACATATCAGCAGGTCGCATTTTTGGTTTCTTGCCGCATGGACAGCATCATATACCACCGCCGCAGGGTCGGAATTTTCCTCATGCTTAATAACCGCAATATCGGAACGCTGTCCCCAGATTTCCAACTGGTCAATCGCCGCCGCACGGAAGGTATCCGCCGCCGCCAGCAATACGGATTTGCCCTCTTCCTTGAAGTTATGAGCCAGCTTGCCGATGGTCGTGGTTTTCCCCACACCATTGACACCAATGACCAGCATTACCGTCGGAGAAGGCAATTCTTCTTTTTCTGCCTCTTCCCCTTCGGATAATATGGCTGTAATTTCATCAATCAACATTCCTTTAATCAGTGCCGGGTCGGTGGCGTGTTCTTTTTTCACACGCTTCCGCAGGTTTTCCACCACATTCATGGTGGTCTGCACGCCCAAATCCGCCATAATCAAGGCTTCCTCCAGCTCCTCAAACAACTCCTCGTCAATTTTTGTAAAGCCGCCCAGTACACTGTCCACGCCACCCATAATATTTTTACGGGTCTTATCCAGCCCTTCCTTCAAACGGGCAAAAAAGCCTTTTTTTTCTGTTTTCGGCTCTTCGTCTGCGGGTTCTTCCTCCACAGGCTCCGGCTTTGTTTCAGGCTCTTGGGCCAGTTCCTCCGCCACATCGGAAAGCTCCTCCACAAAGGCTTTACCCTCCTCATCGGTTTCGGCAGTAAATACCGCACCGTCCGCCAGAGAAACGACGATTTCATCCTCTGCCAAAGGCTTCTCGGTTAAAATCTCTGCCGCCATATCTGTCAATTCTGCGACAACCGCTTCTGCTTCTTCCGCCGTTTCGGCAACAAAGGCTTCCCCGTCCTCTGCCGTCAGCTCGATTTCTGCCTCCTCTGCCACATCTTCCTGATACAGCGTATCCGCAGTGGCACGGTAAATTTGGATTTCCTCCTCGCCCATTACCTCATGGACGGCATGATTCATATCCATGCCGTCCTCCACCTGCAACACAATATCCTCTGTTTCTTGGGTATTGGTATCTATTTCTATGCCTTCCGCCTCCAGAACGCCTTCTTTTTGCTGTTCCTCCGCCGGCGTCTCCTCCACAGGCTTTTTCTTCAAAAAATCAAAAAATCCCATATGTATTCACCTCTTGATATCATAAAATGCCCCTTTTGCCTTTCTATTCATCAAATTGCCTGCTCTGCCTCGGAAAAATCCACGGAAATCAGCTTGGAAATGCCTTTTTCCTGCATCGTTACGCCGTAAAGCACATCGGCATACTCCATGGTTCCCTTTCTATGGGTAATGACAATAAACTGGGTTTCCTCCGCAAATCGCTTCAGATATTGGGCATATCGGCTGACATTAGCATCGTCCAACGCCGCTTCGATTTCGTCCAATATACAGAAGGGAGACGGCTTTAGTTTTAATATGGAGAACAAAATGGCAATTGCCGTCAATGCCCGTTCTCCGCCGGAAAGCAGCTGCATATTTTGCAGGTTCTTCCCGGGAGGCTGTGCCACAATTTCAATGGGAGACTCCAATACCTGTTCGGCATCGGTCAACTTTAAATAGGCTCTGCCGCCGCCGAACATTTCACGGAACACCTCGCTGAAATTAGCGGAAATCAAGGCAAACTGTTCCTTAAATTGCTGTTCCATGCGCTCCGAAAGCTCTGCAATAATTTGCTTCAGCTTTTCTTCCGCCTCCAGAATATCCTCCCGTTGTGCCGTCAAAAATGCAAAACGTTCTTTTACTTCCCGATATTGCTCAATGGCGCCTACATTCACATCGCCCAAGGCACGAATGAGATTTTTCCATTCCCGTACCGGGCGTTTTTCCCGCTCCGCAGGCAATGTCAGGATATAATCCTGTGCCATACGCAGTGTCATTTCATATTCTTCCCACGCCTCGGTGGTCATGCGCAGTTTTTCTTCCTCCAGCTTTTCCCGTTTCGTGGTGATACGGAATATTTCGTTCTCCAGCTTATTGGCTGTTTCTTTATATTCCGTTGCCGCTTCCTCCGCCTTGGCACTTTCCTCGGCTGTACGGCTTTTTTCGGCGGTAGTGCTGTTCATTTCATTTTGCAGGTCTTTTTCCTGCTCTGCCAGCTTAACCGCTTCTTTTTTCAAATCCTCCTGCTGTTCAGTACGGGTTTCGGTGCTCTTTTCAAAGAATGTCACCTGTTCCGCCGCCTGTTTCTGCTCTGCAGAAAGGGTGTTTGCTTCTTCCCGCAAACGCAGAAGGGTTTCTTCCATACTATAAATATTCTGTCCCGCATTGGAAAGATCGATTTTCTTCTGGGTAATCTCCTCCATCAGTGCATCGCGTTCTTCCTTCTCGCCGCTTAAATTATCCTGAAAAGCCGTCAGCTGTTCATTGGCAAGAGCCATGGCACTTTCCGATTCCTCTGCCTTTTTGCGGAAGGCGTTCATTTCTGCCTCTGTCCCTTCCAACTGTTCCAGAAGCTGTTTTTCTTCTATCTGTAACAATACCAGCTTTTCTGCTACTTCTTTGTGGTCTGCCTGCGTTTTTTCCTTTTCTCCATCGCCGCTGTTCAGCGTCACAATGAGCTTTTGCAGTTCCATCTTCTTCTCAATGGTTTCTTGCTCGATTTCCTGCAAGTCCTCTTGGGCAAGCAGCAGTTTTTCCCGTAATTCCTCTATTTGGCTCTCTTCCTTTTGCAAAGCCTCCTGTAAATTGCGGATTTCTCGGCTTCTTCCAAAAACGTGCAATGCCTTTTTCTGGGCAGAGCCGCCGGTCATAGCACCGCCGGGGTTCAATATATCCCCCTCCAGTGTCACCAGCTTATAGCGATGTGCGTATTTTTTCGCCAGCTGTACTCCCTTGTCCAAATTTTGCACCACAAGAATACGCCCCAGCAAATTCAAGGCAATTTCACGGTATTTTTCCTCGCAGAAAACCAATTCATAAGCCGTACCGATGACACCGATCTCGTCCAATATGGCCGGTCTGCTCTCAAAGGGACGCCCCTTTACGGCACTGACAGGCAGAAACGTCGCCCGTCCCAGATTATGGGTTTTCAAATAGGCAATGGCATCTCTGGCGTCCTCCTCCGTATTGGTTACGACATTTTGCAATGCACCGCCCAACGCGGCTTCAATGGCGGTTTCATAGGCCTCCTCCACTTTCAAAAGAGAGGCTACCGCACCACAGATGCCCCGTTTCTCTTTATCCGGCAGGTTCAGCAGGCTTTTGACGCTATTATAAAAGCCCTCATGCTCCCGCTCCATTTCCGTCAAAAGAGAAAGGCGGGAACGGGTTTCGGAAAGCCGTCTTTCCTTTTGATTCAGGGATTCCTCCGCCCGCTGTTTTTCTCCGACGGCATGGGCTCTGTCCTGCTCCAGCGCAGCCAATTCCTGCTCCAGAAAACCCTTGGCTTCTATTCTGTCGTTCTCCTGTTTTTCCAATGCCTGTAAATGAACCTCAAACTGATGTCTACGGCTTTCCGTCTGTTCCTTCTCCGCTAAAATCTGCTCTCTGCGGGAAAGAAACTGTTCCTTCATAGCCTCCCGTTTGGAAATTTCCCCCTTGGCTTCCGTACCGATACGAATGTGCTCAAAAATCTCGTCCTTAAAGGATTCCGCCTTTGTTTCATCGGCAGTCAATGCTGTGTTCAGTTTGGCGTAGGTTTCCTCCAAACGGTTCAGCTCCTCCTGCCGACGGTTCATTTCCATACGAAGGCCTGTCATTCTGCTCCGGCAAAGCTCCTGCTCCGCCTGATTTTCTGCTTTCTTCTTCTCTTTCTGCTTGATTTCTTCCTGGATACGGGTAATATTGGCGGCATCGTTCTGCCGCTGTTCCTCCCGCAGGCGGATTTCACCCTCTTTTTTCTCCATCTCTGCGCGGATTTGTGTCATACGGTCATTCTGTTGTTGCAAAAGGGCGTCCAATTCCTCCATTTTCCCCCGCAGGGACATGGTTTTTCCCTTTTCCGCATTGCTTTTTTGCAGGTTTTCTTCCATTGACTCCTTGGCAGTTGTTTCATCTTGGTTGAGTTTTTCCAGTTGGTTGGTAATACGCTCCGCATCTTTGCAAAATGCCACCATTTCCGCCTGCTTCAACTGTTCCCGCAAGTGCAGATATTCCTTTGCCTTTTGGCTCTGTTCCTCCAGCGGTGCAATCTGCCCTTCCAGTTCACCGATAATATCATCTACCCGCAGTAAATTCTGCTGTTCTTTTTCCAGCTTATGGACTGCTTCGTTTTTTCTGGTTTTATATTTCACGATGCCCGCCGCTTCTTCAAATATACGGCGGCGTTCCTCGCCTTTTGCACTTAATATTTCATCAATCCGCCCCTGCCCAATGATGGAATACCCTTCTCTGCCAACACCGGTATCCATAAAAAGCTCCTGAATATCCTTCAAGCGGCAGGCCGTTCCATTGATACGGTATTCGCTTTCCCCGGAGCGATAGACCCGTCGGGTAATTTGCACATCAGAGTATTCCAAGGGCAGCTTCCCGTCCTGATTATCAATCAGGATAGAAACCTCCGCAAAACCCAAGGCCTTTCGGCTCTCCGTACCGGCAAATATAATATCCTCCATTTTATCGCCGCGAAGGCTCTTTACCCGTTGCTCCCCCAGCACCCAACGCACTGCATCGGAAACGTTACTTTTGCCGCTGCCATTGGGGCCTACCACAGCCGTAACGCCCGGGTTAAACTCCAGTTTTACTTTTTCCGGAAAGGATTTGAAGCCTTGCAAATCCAGCCGTTTCAAATACATAACTTGCACCTCATTTATTCCATGGGCATCAGGTCAACAGCTTTCCGCCCACCATAGTATATAGAACTTTCCCTCGAACCACTCGCTCCGCAAAGGGCGAAAAATTCGCTTTTGAAGCAAAATGTTCCGGATCGATTCGATAGCTTTCTTTGGTATCCACTATAATAATATCAGCATCTTTGCCCTCTGCGATCATACCCTTTTCATAAAGCCGCAAAATCTCTGCCGGCTTTTGGGAAAGAAGCTCTATGAGCCGTTCCGCCGGTATCACTCCTGCTTCCACCAAACGGGTATAGCTCAAGGAAAAAGCGGTTTCCAGCGAAGAAATACCATAAGCAGCATTGTCAAACTCCTTATCCTTATCGGAACGGTTGGTGGGGCTGTGTCCCGTGGCAATGACATCAATGGTACCATCGGCAATGCCTGCAAGAATAGCATTTACGTCCTCCGCCGTCCGCAGAGGCGGATTGATTTTCGCCAGCGTATCATAATTGCCGATAGCCTCCTCTGTCAGCAGAAAATAATGGGGGCAGGTTTCACAGGTCACCTGCACACCTCTTTTTTTCGCCTCCCGAATCAACTGCACAGAGCCCTTCGTGCTGACATGGGCAATATGCAATCTTGCACCGGTATTTTCCGCCAAAATCAGATTTCTGGCAACAATGACCTCCTCCGCCTCTCTGGGCATTCCCGCCAACCCAAGGCAAGCCGCCGTATAGCCTTCGTTCATCACGCCTTTACCGGACAGCCCTCTATCCTCACAATGGGTAATAACCGGCAAATCAAACATTTTGGAATACTGCATCACATGACGCAAAAACGAAGCGGAATCCGTAAACTCATCGCCATCGGAAATACCTACAATGCCCGCATCGTACATCTCACCGATTTCCGCCATAATCTTCCCTTCGCACCCCAAGGACATACTGCCATAGGGATAGAGATTGACCAAAGAATATTCCTTCGATTTGGAAACAATATATTCCACAACGGTCTTATTATCAATGGCAGGGCTGGTATTGGGCTCACAGGTAATGGTGGTAAATCCGCCCCGCAACGCACTGCGGGAAACGGTTTCAATATCCTCGATATATTCATAGCCGGGGTCGCAAATATTACAGTGCATATCAATCAGCCCCGGCAATGCCGTATGCCCGCCGATATCCACTGTTTTTACACCCTCAATGCTCATATTTTCATCAATTTTTTTGATAATCCCGTTTTCTACATAAATATCATACAGCCGTTCTTTCTCATAAAAGGGGCTGAGTATCCGGCAATTCTTCAACAATGTTTTCATTTCAGCCCACCCCCGATTTGCGAAAGAATATAGAAAATCGCCATACGCACCGCTACGCTATTGGCAATCTGGTCGTTGATGATGCACTGCTTACTGTCAATGACACCGGAAGAAATTTCAATCCCCCGCTGAATGGGACCCGGATGCATGACAATGGCGTCCTTTTTGGCATACCGCAGCAAATTTTCATCAATACGGAAAAACCGCTTATACTCGTCCAATGACGGCAAAAAGGTCTTGTCCTGGGTTTCCATTCGCATACGCGTGGTCAGGATCACGTCTGCATTATTGACCGCCTCTCCGGCGTCATAATACACGTTAACACCGAATTTCTCCACATCGGGCAATAACAATGTAGGCGGGCCGGAAACACAGACCTCCGCTCCCAGCTTTGTCAAACCCCAAATATTACTCTTGGAAACACGGCTATGTAGCAAGTCACCGATAATGGCAACCTTCAGTCCTTCAAAACCGCCCTTTTGCTCTTTAATCGTCAGCAAATCCAAAAGGGATTGTCCGGGGTTTTCATTAAAGCCGTCCCCTGCATTGATGACAGAGGCTTCCACGCAATCTGCCAAAAGGCGGGGTGCACCTGCCATAGGATGACGCAATATAATAAAATCCGCCCCCATCTGGTCGATGAGCTGCCCCATATCCCGCAGGCTATCCTTTTCCAGAGAGTGAATAGAGTTGGTCATATCCACCACATTGGCGCTCAAATGCCGTGCCGCCAATTCGTAAGACAGCTTTGCTCTGGCACTGGTTTCATAAAACAAAATAATCACAGATTTCCCCTGCAAATGAGGGGATTTCTTATTTTTCTGGTTCAATATATATTTCATAGTTTCCGCCGTACCGAGAATATAGCGGATATCCTCCGCCGTCATATCCCGCAGGCCAAAAAAATCTTTTTTCGTAAGCGGCATTTTTATTCCTCCTACTGTTTCCGCAGCCGTTCCAATAACGCTTCAAAATAAGGGGGCAACGGTGCTTCAAATTCTAAATACTCCCCTGTGCGGGGGTGCAAAAATCCAAGCACTCTGGCATGGAGTGCCTGCCCCTCCAATGAAAAGGGCTGTTTTTTCGGGCCGTAAACCATATCACCCAGCAAGGGATGGCCGATATAGGTCATATGAACACGAATCTGATGGGTCCGCCCCGTTTCCAGCCGAGCCTCGATAAGCGTAAATTTTTCCATACGCTCCAACACACGGTAATGGGTCACGGCATGGCGGCTATGCTTTTGTGTCACTGCCATTTTCTTCCTATCCTGCGGATTGCGTCCGATAGGCTGATTCACCGTACCCTCGTCCTCCGTAAAGCCGTTAAATACAACGGCGTTATACTTACGGGTAATGCTATGTTCCGCCAATTGTGCTGCCAAAGATTGATGGGCCATATCGTTTTTTGCCACCATCAGCACACCGGAGGTATCCTTATCAATCCGATGGACGATACCGGGGCGTTTTTCTCCGTTGATTCCGGAAAGCTCGTCCCCACAGTGATGCAACAGGGCATTGACCAATGTACCGGAGGTATGCCCCGGCGCCGGATGCACCACCATGCCCTGAGGCTTATTGACCACAATCACATCCCTATCCTCATACAAAATATCCAGAGGGATCTCTTCCGGCAATATCTCTGCCTCTTTGACCTCCGGCACTTCTACGTCCATCACGTCTTTTTCCCGCAGCTTATAATTGGCTTTCACACTGCTGCCATTTAGACGGATATGCCCTTCTTCTATGAGTTTCTGAACCCCGTTGCGGGAGAGATTTTCCATGTTTTCGGCAAGGAATACGTCAATTCTACACCAACGTCCTCCTTTTCCGCCACAAATGTAAAATATTCCATATCATTCATCCTTCTGCTGTTTTTGGGCAGGCTCCTCTTTTATGACAAACAAAATCAAGAAAATCAGCAACGCCACGCCAACCACAACATAAATATCCGCCACATTGAACACAGGCCACTGTATGAATGTAACTTCAAAAAAATCCACCACATAACCACGGAATACCCGATCAATGATATTTCCAATGGCACCGGAAAGTATCAATATCAATGCGGCCCGCACCCACTGATACGCCCGTGTACGAGGTAGTTTCCGGTAGTAATATACCAGCCCTGCCGCAATCACCACGGTCAACAGCAAAATCAGCCATCGCTTCCCTGCAAACATACCAAAGGCGACCCCTCTGTTTTCCACAAAGGTAAAATCCATAACACCGGGCAAAACCGTCATATTCCCTATGGGCTTTAGGGCACGCAGCGCCTGCCATTTCGTCCCTTGGTCAAGCAAAACCAATATCACCGTCATCATGACAGGCAATAAACTCATCTCTCATCATCCTTTTTTCTTTTCTCCCAAAACGCAAAACGAGCCGCGGCAAAAGCAGATTCGTTTTGCCGCAGCTTGCCATCTCTTATATTATTCCTGTGGAGTTTCTTCCTTATCTGCCAGGATTTCATTTTTATCCAACAACTCTATTTCCGCATAAAGCAGAAGCTTCACTCTCGTTTTCATCAGCTCATAGCGATTCTCCAATGCCGTGATATCCTGCTCGATGGCATAGGATTTTGTTCGTGCCGCAGAAATGATTTCCTGAGCCTGCAATTTAGCAGCATTGATAATCTGCTCCGCCTCCGCCTTAGCGGCTTCTTTCGTTTCCGCCGCCGCTGTTTCCGCCAATGTCAGAGTACGTTCAATGGTTTTTTCGAGATTTCTTACCCGTTCCGTATCCTCCGCCACTGCTTCTTCTTTCACCTTTTCCTTACGGCTTTCTTTATAAAGCTTTTCATAGTCCTCATAAATATCATCCAAAAAGGTATCCACTTCCTCCGGCGAATAGCCCACGGCTACCTTCTTGAAATCCTTGGTTGCGATATCGTTGGGTGTAATCACGCAAAAACCTCCTCCATCAAATATATTTTTCTACTTCCAATCCCATTCTATCCTTTTTGGTTTTCCCATGGATTTCCTTTAGGCGAAACCGCCCAAAGCCCCTGAGAGAAACCATATCTCCTTCTTTCAAAAGATGAGATGTATTCGTTATGACATTCCAGTTGACTGTTGCCTTTTCCCCTTGAATCAACTGCTGTGCCTTTCCCCTGGAAAGATGAAAGACTTCTCCCGCCACAGCGTCCAGCCGCAGGGAGGCTGCCGTTATCCGCTTCATTTCCGTCTGTCTGCGGGGGATTTCAGCCACATCATCAACCGCCTCCGCCACAACAGCCGTTTTAGAAACCTGCTCCAGCGCAACACAAATATAGGGTGCAATTTCCTCGGAAACAAAGCAAAAGGCGGAATCCTCCGTCACCAGAATATCTCCAACCTTGCCACGGTCAATCCCCAAGCCCAATAAAGAGCCGAGATAATCCCGATGGCTTAAATCGCTCTGACCGAATTTCTTGCTTTTTCGTCTGATTTTCAATATGCAAATAGGGAACTCCTCCGTCGAAAGCTCGTCCTCCGCCAAAGAAAAACCCATCATCTGCCGTTCGCAATCCTCCATACCGCCATACAGCGTAGTTTTCAGCTCTCGCACACCGAGAAGCCGCTGTGCAAAACGGTCGCACTTTGCCCGATCCATAAAATCCGTAAAAGCAGGCTCTCGCCGTTTGATACAGAAGAATGCCTGATCCAGTGCTTTTGCAAACAGCAGTCTTTCCTCTCCCTCGGGAACACTTTTTAATAATGCCTGTCTGTCCATATCCGCACCTTATAACAGCATAACCAAATATACCAGTGCCATCTTCACCAGCCGCAGTAAAATCAGTGCGA
The DNA here is from genome assembly GCA_017523325.1 of Anaerotignum sp. Lineage (GTDB taxonomy): Bacteria > Bacillota > Clostridia > Lachnospirales > Anaerotignaceae > Anaerotignum_A. The sequence continues at coordinate 11,000 of JAFWWO010000033.1, forward strand.
ACACCGGAGAAATATCCAGCCCCATACCGCCGCCGATGGGAGAGCGTTCCACCATGCCTCTGACCGGGCCTAAAATAGGCTCTGTCAGGTTATAAATCAACCGCATGATAGAGTTGCCATACCCGATGGGCAGCCAGGAAAGTATAATCCGTATGAAAATCAACAACTCCAGCACATAGAAAAATACATCCAGCGCCTGCATCAGCAACATCTGTAAACTTTCCAATTTATGACCACCTTATCTGCCGCCGTTCATCCAAGGAAGGAGAACGCCTTTTGTCTTTAATTCTTCTTTGAAGTCACCGGAAATATCCACATTTTCCGGCGCTATGATGAAAATATTGTTTGCCACACGCTGAATAGAGCCTTCCAAGGAATAGCAAGTACCACTCAAAAAGTCCATAATACGCTGAGCAACGGGATATTCCACCTTCTCCAGATTGACTACCACAGGACGTTTTGTTTTAATCTGGTCACAAATTTCCTGTGCGTCCTCATAACATTCCGGTTTAATGATAACTACCTGCATCTGCACGTTTGTGTTGATGCTGTAAACCTGAGGGTTATTTCTGGAGCCTGTGGATCTGCGGGGAGCCGGTGCTTTATATTCCGCCTCACGCACACCGTAATCCGCCACCTCCCTGCTCGGTGCAGGCATCGCCGTATATTCCTCGTCTTCGTAGTATTCTTCATCATCTTCGTATTCGCCGAACATCAAGTCTTTCATCTTGTCTAAAATCTTAGCCACTTTATTTATCCTCCTAGCAGTTCAATTCCTTTATCCACGATTGGGGTATTGTCTTTCGCCGAAAATACCCGTGCCGACCCGTACAATGGTGGCCCCTTCTTCAATGGCCACTTCATAATCCCCGGTCATACCCATGGATAATACGTCCATTCTTATATTATCAATTTTTTTCCCGTTCATGTCAACCAGTAATTCTCTCATTCTGCGGAAATATTCCCTATTTTCTTCCGGATTTTCCACAAAAGGTGCCACCGTCATCAATCCGCGCACCCGAATATGGGGCATCGGGGCGATTTGCCGCAGTAAATTCTCCGCATCTTCCGGCTTCACGCCAAACTTGCTTTCCTCCTCCGCCATATTCACTTCAATGAGAATATCCATGACAACACCTTTCTGTGCCGCTCGTTTTTCAATTTCCTCCGCCAGCTTCAGGCTTTCCACGGAATGAATCATATCCACCTTATCAATGATATATTTTACCTTATTCGTCTGCAAGTGTCCGATAAGGTGCCAGTGTATCCGCTCTCCTGCCGGTGCATAAGGTGCCATAGGCTCATATTTCTCCATAATCTCCTGCACCTTGTTTTCACCGAGAGAGCACAAGCCCGCTCGCACCGCCTCTCCTATGAGTTCCACGGGCTTGGTTTTGCTGACCGCCAAAAGAAGGATATCCTCCGGCTTTCTGCCGCTTTTTTTTGCAGCGGCGGCGATATTTGCCTCCACTGCTCTGATATTGTCTGCTATCATCTCATATCCTCCTCTATATTTTAGTAAATATCTTGGCCCTCTGTGATATTTTTGGCATCGGAAACGATGGTATCGTAGGGCTGCAAGCCTGTGATATCCCCTGCCCGCACAATGGCATATTCCTTATTCTGTTCCAAAATATCAATGACAACAAATTTCGCCATAGAACTATTGGCCACATAAACCCCGGGGCGTGGCTCTAAATCGGAAACGGTATATTGCTCTGCATTCTCGCCTGTGCCTTTTAATATGACTTTTCCCATCTTTAACGAGCCATTGTCCTGCTCAATATAGACATAGCTTGTATCACCGGTCAAAGGGGAAACTTCTGCAAATTTCGCCTTATCCCCATTCATCAAAAGTACGCCTTTATTCCCTGCACTTTCTGTCATACATTCCCTTGGAATCCGAATCAGGGATTTTTCCACGATGGCTGTATTGGGAATCTTCAGTCCCTCCACCATTTCACTTTCCAGGCTAAAGGAAAGGATTCGATGATCCATAAATTCCTCCATATGCTCATAGCTGGAAAAGACGACCTTTGTTTCCTTTTCTCCTGTTTCGATTTCTTCAATTACAGTGCTGATGAGAAAGGCTTCCTCGCCGGCCATCACATTCAGCTTCTTTCCGTCGCCCTTTTCCCAGCCTGCCGCCACCGCATTGGGCAGATAGCAAGCAATATACCAACGATTGCTGGCAACAATCCGAAAGAGAGGATCCCCCTCTGCTATGGCTTTTGCCTTGGAAATATACTCCGTTTTGGCAGTACCCATCTGTTTTTTCGTAATCTCGTGCAGTCCTGCCGGCGTCAGCATTTCTTCCAGCCCATCATAGCTCAAGGAAAGCACACCGCTTTCTTGTGCCGTCACTGCACTCATATTTTTTGCCAACTGCTGTTCTGTGATGTTCTTTTCCTCCGTCAGCTGGGAAAGGCTCTCCACATTTTCCGTCAGCCAAATATCATTTCTTTGGTTCATGAAAGAGGTCACTTGGCTTTTCATGGTATACATATAGGTCAGATTTGCTTTCATAGTCCGTCCTGCATAGGCATCGACGGTACGGGTCACGTTATTTTCCAGCCTGGTAATATCCTCGGAAAAAGCGGATAAATCCGTCCGAACTTTCTGGCTTTTCAAAATATCCTGATCGATTTTATCCAGCCTATCTTCCAAAATATCGGTAGAATCCGTATCCTTTACGGTACAGACCACTGCACCCTTTGTCACCCGATCGCCTTGGGAAAACTGATAAAAAGGCTGACCGGAGCGGTCACTGTTTATCACATATTCCTCCCGCACAATCAATCCGGAATACATCTGCGGGGTATCAATGGTGCCATAAGCCACCGTTTCCACATTGATGTCAGACCGTCTTACCGCCAGCATTAACATTTGCCCGCATAAATAGACCGCAATAAAGCCAAATATGACAAACGGTGCAATCAAATGCCCATTTTTCCGTTTTTTATGCTTTGGCGTTGCCGTTTCCCAATACCCCTTTGGATCTTGGCCGGCTTTCTGCAGTTTTTTCTTGGGCTGTCCCTGTCGATTGGGTTGTTTTTGCTGATTTTCCCGCCTTTGTCGCTCTCTTTGCAGGCTATACACATTATCCCGTGTCGGGTAACGACCGGGCGTCATCTGCCTGCGGGAGCCATCTCGATTTTTATTCCCTGAGGAACCTTTTTTCATGGGAATCCTCCTGCCTTTTCTATTAAAAACAATAAAATTCTAAAATGTGCAACGTTCTCCATCTGCTCCGCCGGACTGCTCAATGATCATAAATGCGTTCTGCTTTTATCCTGCGAAGATGATCGTAATTTTGCCCTGGGGTTATTATAATACTTTTTTTCAGGAAGGTAAACAGAAATCAACAGATTTTCCCAAGAAGCCTCTCCTCTTTTTCTTCCGCAGTGACATACAAAAAGACTATCCCATTTTTTGAGAATCAAAATTAAAAACAGCAAGATAATAAAATTATCCTGCCGTTCATATTTTGAAATCAAAAACAGTTCGGTAAACAAAGGCTTATTTCTTTTCATTTGTTTGAGGCATTGTAAACAATTTTAATAACACCGCAGCAATAATCCATGCACAGATTATTGTGAGAAAGCCCGTTTCACTCACATAAAACATTTTTTTATCCCCTCCGGTGATAACACCAAATACAGCTTGATCAAAATTGTTGTGCGCAGCATGTAAGAATGTTGCAGGCCAAACACTTTTGCTTTGATATGTGACTAATCCTGCGATAATTCCTATCGGGATAACGCACAATATAAATGCCGGTATCTTATACCATACAGGTGCTCCGGACATATAATCTCCGAATATCAGAATAGGCAAATGCCAACAAGCCCAGAATAAGCTTGTAATAAGCAGTGTTCTTTTCAAATTCATTTCGCTAAGCAGTGCCGGAAACAGGAATCCTCTCCAACCGATTTCTTCACCTATTGCAGTAATAAGATTGAAAAATATCCCAAGAATCAACAACGGCAGTACATCTTTCAGCACAATCGGTAATGCAACCCCGTTATATGCAAACCTATTGGGGAATATTCTCCAATAGATAATATAAGGGATGAGCAAATAAATCAACGGTATCAGCACCCCTAATGCTATATAATATATTTTGCAACCTCTTATTCCAAGTCTGTTTACAAATTCTTTAACACCTATCTTCTCATTTTTATTTTTAATTATAATTATATTTGCAGTCATTGCCGATAAAGCAGGTATCCACATCAACAAAAGATTTAACCAAATCGGACCGCCTTTTATACTCCATCCCTCCACAATAGCAGAGGCAATGATAACAATTATCAGAAACACAATCATCCCATTCTTTGTATATTGATTCTCTTTCACACTTTCGCCCTCCTTTTATCAATGAAACATACGCATATATCATAAAAAACGAGTATTCTTTCAAAAAATCTTCAATCCATCGAAAAAAACAAAAAAACAGGAGAAACAACGTAATATCCGTCATTCACTCCTGCTTTATCATTTTATAATATAATGCAAATCAAACCGCCGCTGCCTTCATTGACAATTTTTTGCAACGTTTCCTGCAATTTCATCTGTGCGTCCTCCGGCATGCGATAAATTTTATTCTGCATACCATCATTGACCATGGAGCTTAGTGTTCTGCCGAAAATATTCAAATCCCAAATTTTTTCCGGCTCTTCCTCGTAATCGGAAATCAAATGGTCGATAAACTCTTTGGATTGCTCCTCGTTCCCGATAATGGGCGATACCTCCGTTTCCACATCGGCTTTGATGAGATGAATGGATTCACCCTTCGCCCGCAGCTTGATGCCGTAACGGCTTCCTTGCTTGAATACCTCCGGTTTTTCCAAGGAAATCTCTTCAAACACCGGCGTAACTACGCCATAGCCTTTTTGCTTCACCTCATTAAGTGCCTCTGCAATTTTATCGTACTCCTGCTTTGTCTGAGAAAGCATACGAATGGTAGAAATCAGGGCATAGTCATTTTCTATGGGCATATCCACCGTTTCGCTTAATATGCGGTAAAACAGACTATCATCAAAGGAGATGGCAATATCTGCCGCGCCCTCTCCGGGCAGGATATGATCCGTATAGGCATTTTTCAAAAATTCCTGTCCCGAAAGGGTTTCAACGGCCTCCGGCACGTCCGCCAGCTTATCAGTCTTTGCCATAACCTCCCGCAAGGCGACAATCAAATCCTGTTTCAGCCAATGGTCCTGCCCCAGTGTTTCCACCCAGCCGGGGAAGAAGAACCGCAATTCTCGAATGGGGAATTGATAAAGCATTTCCTCCAGAATTTTGCGAATATCCTCCGCCTTTAGCTGTGCCACATTGACGGCCAGCACCGGTACGTCATACTTCTCCTGCATTTCTGCCCGCAAGCTTTGGGTATCTGCGCTATAAGGCGTTGCCGTGTTGAGCAATATAATAAAAGGCTTGCCCATTTCCTGCAATTCCGTAACCACCCGTTCTTCGGCTTCCTCGTAGTTTTCTCTGGGCAGTTCCGTTACCGTACCATCTGTGGTAACCACAATGCCAATGGTAGAATGGTCGGTAATAACCTTTTTCGTCCCCATTTCTGCCGCATCCAAAAAGGGCATGGGCGCCTCCGCCCAAGGAGTATGTACCATACGGGGCATTTCTCCGTCCATATGCCCCTCCGCATCAGGTATCAGATACCCCACGCAATCAATCATTCGTACCCGTACATCTGTCGCATCTCCCAGCGATATTTCCACCGCCTCATTGGGCACAAATTTCGGCTCGGTGGTCATAATCGTCTTTCCCGATGCCGATTGAGGCAGTTCGTCTTTCGCCCGCTCTCTGGTATGGGTGTTGGCAATATTGGGCAATACCAATAAATCCATAAACCGTTTGATAAAAGTAGATTTTCCCGTCCGCACCGGCCCCACTACACCGATATAAATATCTCCGCCTGTCCGTTCTGCAATATCCTTGTAAATATCGAACTTTTCCATTGTCTTCTCCTCCGCTCTTTTTGTGTATCCATACAATGTAATCTATGGCAGAAAAAAGCGGAATAGAACCATCTCCTGCGGATACGCCCCTTTCCATACGTCATAAAACAGAAACACTCTGCCTTTGTCACGCAAAAGCAGAGCGTTTTCTTTATTCTCCGTAAGTCGGAAGCAATAAAATCCATTGATTGATTTCTCCAATTTCCGCTTCCTCCATATAAGAAGTCACATAAACAGGGACATTCATGCCGTTATAATTTGCTTTCATATAATAAATGATATTTTGCCACAGAAGTTGTCGACAGGCATCATTGTCATAATAAAGCATTTCCTCCGCCAAACCCGGAATCTCTTTGCACATCTCCTGAATGGAAGAGCTGTAGTAGCTGCCGTCTTTCGCCTCTATCCAATCTGTCAATACCCATTGCTCTTTCTGCTTTTGGAAATCCAAACGGGTCGGAATGACAGAGCCGCCCTGCTCAAACAAGCCATAGCCGGCGTTGGTGTTGCTTAAGGCGAAATCGCTTTGCCAAATCACAGCAAAAACCTGCAATGTATCCTCCGTTTCCTGCATATGGCACACCAACGGTGCAAAAAAGTTCACCTGATGCCCCTGCCCTTTGTTATATCTTTCCGCCAAAGCATCATACACCGCTTTCAGAGCTTCGTCCCGTCCGGCTGCTGCGATATTCCATTTCTTTCCGACAGAATACCCAAGAGAATAATCCTTTTCCACCTTCGGTGTATATATCATTCTGTTGGCGGAAAACGGCACCATCCGCAAAGAATCCAAAGCGGCATACACTCCATACCATTCTGTGGGGCTCAAATCCGTCCGTTGTTCCTGCCCCAGCATCTCTTGACAGGCCAGCATGATAATCTGCCCATATAAATCATTGCCTATCTCGCCCATGGCAAATGCCGAAAGAAATTCCCGCAGGGCAGGCTCACCCAAAGCCACCAATTCCTCATATTCCTCACACTGCAAATAATCAAAGGGATTGGAGGAGGGCAATTTTTGCCCGGCAAGTACTCCTGCCAATGTATTCGCTTGTATCATTTGTTCCAGAAAAGAACCGTGAATCGTGGATTTTTGCAACATTTCTTTCATGCGTTTACGGGCAGCGGTTTCGTCCGATGCCAACAACGTATGAATCTCCTGCGGCGTATTCACCCCTTCGTAGAAATAGCGATTGATTGCCTGCACAAAACTGCGGAAAACGTCCTCGTCTTTGGCAAACTCCCGCAAATCGGTTTCGCCAAAATATATTTCCCCGTCCTCTCTCATAAATTGCTTTATAACTTCTATCTCCTCCTGATGCAAGAAAAGCCGGTATGCATCGGCATTCTCTACCAAGGCAAGGAATATCATGCCCTGTACAAAAAACCAACGGTCATCTTGATAGACTTCCCCATTGAGGGTATATGTCGTTTCCAAAGAAGGCTCCCAATTCAAATGCCTTGCGGCTCCATAAGGCGGCTCTGCAGTAAACAGTTCCATTCCTTCTTCGTGGTAGGCAACGCCATCAGGCAAGGGCAGCAGCCCCAATATCTTGCCTACACCCACATGATTACCGATATGCGCCAATTTCGATTCATACAGCTCGTGGAGCATTTCCTCTGTATATTCGCCGTACACAACGTCACTTTGGGCAGGCTTTGTTTCCTGCACGGGCACACAGCCCACAAAGGTCATGCTGCCGCAAAATACCATAGTCATAGCTAAAAATACGGCAATGCCCCGTTTTTTTGTTTCCATATCGAAAATATACTCGAAACGCCGTTTTAACTCCTCCTTGCCGCCGAAAAAGGCTGTCGTCAAACGGGTTGTGCTGTATCTTCTCTCACGAATGCTTCCCAATATCGTCATACTGTACGCCTGCCGTTCTTCCAATGTGCAATTTTTCATCACTGCCGCATCGCAGGATAGTTCCATATCCCGCTCCGCCAGATACACCATCCAATGGACAAAGGGATTGAAAAAATGCAGCCCTCTTGCCCATAACAGCAACAACTTTGCCCAAATGTCCTTTCTTTTGCAATGGGTCAATTCATGCTGCAAAATCAGCCGTAGTTCTTCCGGGGTTCTCTCCTCGGAATTGATATAGATTTCCTGATTGAAAAACCCCATACACAAAGGGCTGTGGAGTCTATGGCAAAAATATAGCGCCGGGCGTTTTGTCACCTGCATTTCCCTGCATACGGCATAATAGCAATCCAACGCTGCCGCATCCAAAACCTGCCGCCGATTTCTCTGCAGCATACGCCGAAAGGCAATATATTTCCACGCCTGCCATACCCAAAATATGGCAACACCCGCCAGCCAAAGCCGATTCAATTCGTCTTGAAGCCCGTTCCACAGGCGGTTGTTTTTTGTTGTTTCCTGCACTTGGGGAATACTTATAAAATCCGACTTCGTGGCAGGTGTGGCCGCCATCGTTTTTTCTTGCTTTGCCCCTTCCGTTATTACGGGCAGTTCCTCCGCCTCCTGCCAAAGCATCGTTTGGCTTTGCAGAGCAGGCAATGAAATCGCCCCATTCTGCGGCAACGCCATTCGCACAGGCAATAGCAGCCGTACTGCTATGACCAGCCACAACAAGTATCTCCATCTTACGCCATAACGTTTGCCGAAAAAGGGGGAGCAGATGCCCAACAGCGCAATCGCCGGTACAGAAAGCACAGAAATCTCCCATATGGCTTGCAATGCGTTATTCATTTCTGCCACCTCCCGTTTTCTCACGAATAAATGCCGCCAGCTCGTCTAAATCCGCCTCGGAAATCGCACTGCTGTCATAGAGGGACGCCACCAACTTGGTCAGAGAATGGCGGTTTACTCTTTCCAAAAACAATCTGTTTTCCTCCGCCAGGTATTCCTTCTCCCCTACCAATGGGCGGTAATAGCGGTTCTTCCCCTTTTTATAGCTCTCCAGAAAACCTCTGTCAATCAAGCGGTTCAGCAGGGTCTGTAAGGCGGAAATATTCCACGGGCGATTCTGTTCCAAAAGTGCCTTCACATCGGAAGTGGAAAGAATTTCTCCCTTTTCCCATATCACTTGCATGATTTCCAATTCCGTATCGGGCAAATGGTGATTTTGTGCCATATCATCATCTCCTACACTTGTATGCATTTATTTCATCTTACATTTGTAGGAGATTTTTGTCAATCCTTTTTCTGCCGATAGATATAAAATATTTTTCATTTCTGAAAAAACACCGCTTCCTTGTAAGCTCCGCCCTTGACAAATTTCGCTTCTGTGTTATGCTAAAGGATATGATTCCCAACAAGAAATGAGGCTTTTTTATGAGTAAAACAATCATACCTGCGGGTTACGAATCGACACTGACCCTTTATGAAACACAAAACGCCATCGGCGTCATTCATCATACCTTTGAGGAAAATCTTTCTCAAACACTGAATTTGAAGCGGGTTTCTGCCCCTTTATTCGTAGACCCTGCAACAGGGCTGAACGATAATTTGAGCGGCGTGGAACGCCCCGTCAGTTTTGAAGTGCCTGCCACAGGCGTTGTTGCCGAGGTGGTACATTCTCTGGCAAAATGGAAACGCATGGCGCTGTATCGCTATGATTTCCGCCCCGGCAAGGGCATTTATACCGATATGAATGCCATACGGCGGGACGAAACCTTAGATAATCTCCATTCTATCTATGTTGATCAGTGGGATTGGGAAAAAGTAATCACACCCGAAAAAAGAAATATGCAGGAACTGAAATTTACAGTACAAGGCATTGTCATCTGCATTTGCGATACACTGGAGGTACTGAAGAAAAAATACCCCCGTATTACCACAGAACTTTGCAGAGAGGTTACTTTCATTACTTCTCAGGAGCTGGAGAATAAATACCCCGACCTGACGCCAAAGGAACGGGAAAACGCCATTGTCAAAGAGCATAAAACCGTTTTCATCATGCAAATCGGTGATAAACTGGCATCGGGCGAACCCCATGACAGCAGATCCCCCGACTATGACGACTGGCAGCTGAACGGGGATTTATTGTTCTATAACCCCGTACTGGATAACGCGTTGGAAATTTCCTCCATGGGTATTCGTGTAGACGCCATTACGCTGGATCGTCAGCTGAAAAAAGCAAACTGCGATGAGCGCAGAAAGCTGACCTACCATCAAATGCTGTTAGATGGCAAACTGCCTTGCACCATCGGCGGCGGCATTGGTCAATCCAGACTGTGTATGCTTCTTTTGGGCAAGGCCCATATCGGAGAGGTACAATCCTCCATCTGGGATCAGGAAACCATTGATGTCTGCACCGCCGCAGGAGTTGCATTGTTGTAATCCAATATTTACGGATTTGTTTCTTCTACCTCTGTCTTAGGCATAAGGCAGAGATTTTTATATGCAAAAAAACCACCCTTTCGGGTGGTTATCCTGTTATCACAAAAATTCAGCCTTTACTAAAATATACACGGTTTTTTTCCACCGCCTCATCATGGGGCTTAAATACCCCTGCCATTTCGTTATAGGCTTTTGCCCTCTCCTTATCGCCCAGCCGGTCATAGCAAACGCAAAGCTGTATGCTGGGCAGGTATCCGTAACATTCCTCCTGCACAAAGGCGCCGCTTTGGGTTCTTTTCTCCGCACGCAGGGCATTTTCGTACCAAAAAATCGCCTGCTTCCATTCCTTTCGCTCAAAAAAATATTTCCCGATGTCACAACATAACTCTCCACCGGGCGGCGCCAGTGTCAAACCCTGCAAATATGCCTGCAACCCCTCCGCCTGCCGCTTCAATGCGAAATGGCAATAAGCCAAGTAACGACAGGCCTCCAGCTTATTCTCCAGCCAGCCTTGGGGTTCTGCCAGAAAACCCACAAAGGCTTTTATGGCTTTTTCATATTGCCCATGATAGTACAGTTCTCTTGCATAATAAAATTGCTCTCTGGGGTCTAATGCCATGCCTTCCGCCAACATTTTCTCATAAATCCGCAAATTCCGTTCCGAATAGCCCTTTCTTTCTTTTTTATGCTGTATATGAATATCGGCATAGCGTACTTCGCCAAAGGGCGTAATCACCTCATGCACACGCCCCTCCCACTTCGCCCGAGGGCACCGGCGCAGCAGCCGCTCCCGATAATAGGAAAATGTCGCCTTGCCCGCTTCATCAAAGGCCACATCATACAGCATCATCACCACATCACAGGGGCTTTCGGATAATTCCTCTTTCCATTGGAGCAGCTTTTCCTTCTCCTCTTTCGGCAATATATCATCGGCATCGAGCCATAACAAATATTCCCCTGTCCCCTTGGAAAAAGCAAAATTCCTGGCTGCGGCAAAATCGTCCCGCCAATGAAAATCGTACACCTTATCCGTAAATCTCCCCGCAATTTGCTTCGTCCGGTCCTGAGAGCCTGTATCCACAATGACAATTTCGTCCACCACATCTGCCACACTTTGCAGACACCGCTCCAATGTTTCCTCCTCGTCCCGCACAATCATACATAGGCTGATGGTTGCCATGCTGACCCCTCCCTTTCCATATATTCACCAATATATGCAGTTTCCCAAAAAAGGAGCAGGTACAAAAAAACGAAAAATATGCCGCAGGGGATAAACCATCGGTTCATCCCCTGCCTTGATATCTTTTTTAAGTTTTATCGCTTTTCAATTTATGAAAGATTCAGCCCAATCTGTGTTGTATTCAGTGCCTCTTCGGGAATTACAATCTCCTTCACTTCATTAAAATTATCACAGGTCACGATAATCATGGTCTTTGTTACATCCAGCTTAATTTCCTGATCCATTTGTTCTGTCAAAGCACTCATGGTATAGTCCATCATTTTCTGCATCATATCTTTCATATCCAATTCGTATTTCAGCACATATCCTTCCTCGTCAATCCACAGTGTAACGGGCAAATCCTTCATGTCGCCATAAACTGCTTCCATGTCCTCTTCTGCCACGCCGAAAGATGCCGCCAAACTACCGATACCGCTGTCCGCAATCGCTTCCTTCATGGCCTCTCCCGAAATCACGCCCCGGACTTTTGTTGTGCTTTTTCCATTGAGCGTATCGCT
>JAFWWO010000034.1 GCA_017523325.1 Anaerotignum sp.
AAGTAGGCGAAGCCCGTGATGAGCAGGCGAAGCCTGCGAATCGCACGGCGAAAAAGCCACGAAGTAGGCGAAGCCCGTGATGAGCAGGCGAAGCCTGCGAATCGCACGGCGAAAAAGCCACGAAGTAGGCGAGGCCCGTGATGAGTAGGCGAAGCCTGCGAATCGCACGGCGAAAAAGCCACGAAGTAGGCGAAGCCCGTGATGAGCAGGCAAAGCCTGCGAATCGCACGGCGAAAGGCAAGAAAGCGGGGGAATAGCCGGGTGCTTGCACAAGAGGGTACGAATATTCCGAAGATGGTGTTATGAAAAAACAATGAATCAAACAGCACAAAGGCGGTGATGGAATATGGCAGAACAAAATATACGGGAAATGGTAGATCGAGATATTGCCTATGGGCAGACGGTTTGGGAAGAATCCTCCTATGATAAAGAAAAAATGGAGGCGCTATTTCATCTGCTTTTGGTGCAATATATGGAGAAGATAGAGGGTTTTTCCAAAAATCTGCGGGTGGTACAGCCCTATGAAAAAACGGCGGATTTATCGGAAGCCTATCGGGAAAATGTGAAAATATTACTGGAACGGCTCAAGGACTTTCGGGAAAACGGATATCGAAACGAAGGCTTGACGGAATATTATATTGCCAAGGAACGGCAGGAGCTGAACCGATATGGGGATTTTACTTCTGTCAGAATGGAAATCGGCATGATGGAGGGATTGCCCGAAGCAGAGCGACGGGATATTTTACAGCATTTGGACGAGATGGAGGAAATCTGCGCCCGTGTCATTCCCCAAAAAGAAAAGTGGGAGCAGATGCGGGGATATTTGATGTGGCTTTCCGGCAAGGAGGCTAGGGTAGCAATGGCCATATTGCCCCTATTTTTCAAAATCAATTAAGGTGGTTGGAAAAAATGGTAAAACTAATCGTATCCGATTTGGACGGCACATTGGTCAATGATGAAAGTGTAATAGACCCGCAATTTTATGAAATATTACCGCAGTTGAAAGAAAGGGGCATACGCTTTGCCCTTGCCAGCGGCAGGCCCTATTCCAGCCTGCGGGAGAATTTTAAGGAGTATTTGGACGAAATGATACTGATTGCGGAAAATGGCGCCCTGATTATGGACAATGACAGAGAGCTGTTTTTCCATTGCATGAACAGAAGGCAGATTATGGCTTGTCTGGATGCCATCGGACAGGTGAAGGGGGCGGAGGCTATGGTCTGTGCCAAAGAATACAGCTATACCACCAGTGAGGAGCTGTATCGGCTTTTGACCTCCCCGCGCTACCGTTACAGTATGCAGTTGGTGGAGGATTTATATGCCGTGGAGGACGAAATCATCAAGGTTTCTGCCATTGACCATAGCGGCAGAACCGCAAGAGAATGTTATGATTTGCTGCGGCCTGTGCTGGACCGTGAAATCGAACTGATGGTTTCCGGAAAATTCAGTTTGGATACGGGTGTAAACGGTGTAGATAAGGGCTCCGCTGTGGCGGCGTTGCAACAGATGTGGCGTATCACGCCGGAGGAAACGGCGGTTTTCGGCGACCAACATAACGATGTGGCCATGTTTCGGAAAGCGGCATACAGCTTTGCCATGGCAGGTGCTGCCGAAGATGTGAAACAGCACGCCCGTTTTCAGGCGGGGAGCAATAATGAGGGCGGCGTTGTCCGTGCCATTCGACAGATGGTAGGGCTTTGATGCCGCAGGATGGAGTTGGAGTATGAAAAAAGCAGCGAGTTTTGCCTTGGGCTGCAAGGTAAATCAATATGAAAGTGAGGCCATTGCAGAGCTTTTTGCGGAAAAAGGCTATGAAATCGTCGGGGTGGACGAGGTGGCTGATGTATATGTGATCAATACCTGTACAGTGACGAATTTTGGGGATAAAAAATCCCGTCAGCTCATTCGTAAGGTGAAGCGGCAAAATGAAAATGCCGTGGTTGCCGTGGTGGGTTGCTATGCCCAGACAGCGCCCCAAGAGGTCATGCAGGTGGAAGGGGTCAATCTTGTCATCGGCACCAAGGATCGGGCGAAAATTGTAGAGTTGGTGGAGGAATACGACGCAAAAAGCGGTGTGGAAAACCATGTGACGGATATTATGCAGGAGCGGGTGTTTGAGCCCCTCTCCATTCAGAAGCTGACAAACCGTACCAGAGCCTATTTGAAAATACAGGACGGATGCAGCCAATACTGTTCTTATTGCATCATTCCCTATGCCAGAGGGCCCATCCGCAGCAGAGCGCCGGAGGAGGTTTTGGCAGAGGTGCGTCGTTTGGCGGAAAATGGTTTCAAGGAAGTGGTGCTGACAGGTATCCATGTGGCAAGCTATGGCAAGGATAGACATGACACCGGTCTGCCGGAGATTTTGCGTCAGGTTCATGAGGTGGAGGGCATTGAACGGATTCGATTCAGCTCCATTGAGCCCAATGTGGTGACGGAGGAGTTTGCCCAAACCATGGCGGCACTGCCTAAGGTCTGTGACCATTTCCATCTTTCCCTGCAAAGCGGCTGCGATAGGACATTAAAGGAAATGAACCGAAAATATGATACGGAAAAATACAGACAGGCGGCACGGCTTTTGCGGCAGGTTATGCCCCATGTGGCGTTAACAACGGATATTATTGTAGGCTTCCCCGGGGAAACAGAGGCGGATTTCCGGGAAAGCTATGATTTTGCCAAGGAAATGGGTTTTGCCAAAATACATGTTTTCCCTTATTCCCCCAAAAAAGGGACGCCTGCAGCAGAGCGGAAGGACCAGTTGCCCAATGCTGTGAAAACACAGCGCAGCCACGCTCTGATGGCTTTAAGCGATGCCATGGCGGCAGAGTTTCTGACGGGCTATGTAGGGCAGGAGGTGGAGGTGCTTTATGAGAGGGAAATCAGCCCCGGCGTTTACGAAGGTCATACCACCAACTACATCAAGGTTCGTGGAACAGGCAAGGGGGACTTGACCAATCAAATCTGCAAAACCCGCATTACAAAAGCAGAAAACGAAGAACTGTACGGCGAGGTTGAGGCATAATTTCGAGATTTTGTAATAATAATATAAGGATAATTGGCTTGCAATCGGTAGCGATTTATATTATTATGAAAGGTAAGTTATTGTGATAAACAAACGGCGAAAGCTGTTGAGATATTGTCTGGAAACAGGCAGAAAATATGGACGGTAGGCTTGGTTGGAACGGAGCGTGAAAGGCATGAGCAATAATATCAATGAAACACAATATTTCGGCAGACTGGACAAGGAGCCTGAAAACGAGGCAAAGCGAATTCTGATGGCGGTCAGTGCCGCTTTGAAGGAAAAGGGCTATAACCCTGTCAACCAGATTGTCGGCTATATTCTTTCCGGCGACCCTACCTATATCACCAGCTATCAGAATGCAAGAATTATGATTCGTAAACTGGAAAGAGATGAATTGTTGGAAGAACTGGTGAAGGATTATCTGAAACGAAACGAGTAAGAAAGAGGAATTTCTTTGCGTATTTTAGGTTTGGACTATGGCGATAAAACCATCGGCGTTGCTGTCAGTGACCCCTTTGGCTGGACGGCACAGGGGGTGGAGATTATCCGCAGGGAAACGCCCGAGGAGTATAAAAAAAGCCTGCGGCGTTTGGCGGAGCTGATGGAGGAATATCAGGCGGAAACCATTGTTCTGGGGTATCCGAAAAATCTGGATAACTCCGAGGGGGAACGCTGTGAGAAAACAAAGGTGTTTTTTGTGCGTCTGCAAAACCGATTTCCCAAGGCGGAAGTGATTTTGTGGGACGAGCGGTTCAGTACCGTTGCGGCGGAGCGTTCTCTGAGGGAGGCACAGCTGAGCCATGATAAGAGAAAAAGCGTGATTGATAAAATGGCGGCTGTCCATATCTTACAGGGGTATTTGGACAGTAGGAATAGAGAATAAAGGAGTTAGAAACATAACATGGGCGATATTTTTGAAGAAATTGAGGAAATGGAATTTGAAGTCGTAACCATGACCGATGAAAATGGGGACGAAATCGAGTTTTCCATTATTGATAACGTAGCCTGCGGCGGCGAACGCTATCTGCTGGTGGTGGAAACGGAATTGATGGACGATGACGAAACCGATGCGGTGATTTTGAAAGAGGTTTCCATCAATGCCGATGATGTAACCTATGAACTGGTAGAGGACGATGCGGAGTTTGACCGTGTGGCGGATTTGTTTGCCCAAAAGGGCGAGGACTACGAAGTGCAGATGGATTGATGCACCTGAAAAAGACCGGATAGGGCGGCGTGTTTCCCTTGGGGCAATATGCCTTCCCTTTTCCTATAACGGGCGGAAAAATGAAACACGAATATATGACGGCAGAGCACACACCGCTTCCGGAAACAATGCGTTTTTTTGCGGGGTGTAGGAACTGCTCTTTTTGTTGTTGCCCTTTTTGGGAAAAAACGGCAATTTTCGGTTTAGAAGGAATTTTTTACGCCATACTAATAAAATGAGAAAAAAGCAGATAACAGAAAAGGAGGTGTGTTTTTTGGCAGAGAAAAAGGAAGTGAAAATCGGCGGAGCAAAAGAGATGAAGCCGACGACAAGGCGGAAGCCTATGGCAAAGGGGCCGGCGAAAGCAGCGGCAAAGCCTACGGCGAAAGTTTCGGAAAAAACGGCGGCGAAGCCTGCGGAAAAAGGCACGGCAAAGCCCAAGAGCGGAAGCAGAACAAAGTCGAAAGCAAGGCCTAAGGCAAGCCTGAAGGTGATTGCATTGGGCGGTCTGGACGAAATCGGGAAGAATATGACGGTGCTGGAATATGGCAACGATATCATCATCATTGACTGCGGACTGGCGTTCCCTGAGGACGATATGCTGGGAATCGACCTTGTTATTCCGGATATTTCCTATTTGGCAAAAAACATCGACAAAATCAGAGGCATTGTATTGACCCACGGCCATGAGGACCATATCGGGGCATTGCCCTATGTATTAAAACAGCTGAATGTACCTGTGTTTGGCACGTTGCTGACGTTAGGGCTGTTGGAAAATAAGCTGAGAGAGCATAAAATGCTGGAGAAGGTCAGACGGCATACGGTGGTGCCCGGCGAAAAGGTGAAGCTGGGACAGATGATGGTGGAATTTATCCATACCAATCATTCCATTGCAGATGCAGTGGCGTTGGCAATCCATACACCGGTGGGTGTGGTTGTCCATACGGGGGATTTTAAGGTGGATTATACCCCTATCGACGGCGAAATTATTGATTTGCAGCGGTTTGCGGAACTGGGGAAGCAGGGCGTACTGCTTTTGATGAGCGATAGCACCAATGCGGAACGTAAGGGCTTTACCATGTCGGAAAAAACCGTGGGGAAGGTATTCGAGAAGATTTTTGAGGATACGCCGAAAAACCGTATTATGGTGGCGACCTTCTCCTCCAATATCCACCGTATCCAGCAGATTATCAATGCGGCCTATATGTACGGCAGAAAGGTTGCCATCATCGGGCGGAGTATGGTCAATGCGGTGAAAACGGCTTCCGAACTGGATTATCTCTGGGTGCCCCCCAGAACGCTGATTGATATTAACGAAATCAGGAATTATCGGGACGAACAGCTTGTTATCATTACCACAGGCAGCCAGGGGGAGACCATGTCCGCCCTGTCCAGAATTGCCTCCAATGAGCATAAGCAGGTTTCCGTAAAGCCCGATGATAAAATCATCATCAGTGCATCAGCCATTCCGGGAAACGAAAAAAATGTATTCCGTGTGGTCAATGAATTGCTGAAAAAAGGCGCCGATGTGGTGTATGGCGATATTGAGGATATTCACGTTTCCGGCCACGCCCGTCAGGAGGAATTAAAACTGATGCTGGCGCTGACAACACCGAAATTTTTCATGCCCGTCCATGGGGAATTTATGCACCTGTCCTGTCATCGGGATTTGGCCATTTCCATGGGTATGGATAAAAAGGATATTTTTGTGATGAAGCTGGGCGATGTGCTGGAGGTAAACCAGAAGGAAGCGAAGGTAACCGGCACAGTGCCTACCGGTCAGGTTATGGTAGACGGTCTGGGTGTAGGCGATGTGGGCAATATCGTCCTGCGGGACAGAAAGCATCTTTCCGAGGACGGTCTGATTGTGGTAGTGGCTTCTATGGATCGCTCCAGCGGCACATTGATTGCCGGGCCGGATATTATCTCCAGAGGCTTTGTGTATGTCCGTGAGGCGGAGAACCTGATGGACGAAGCCCGTCATGTGGTGCAGGACGCTTTGCTGCGATGCGAGGAGAAAAATGTCACCAGTTGGAATGATATAAAGGGCATCATTAAAGATACCTTGAAAGGGTATATTTGGCAGAAAACAAAGAGAAGCCCTATGATTTTACCGATTATTATGGATATTTAGAACAAAAGCCCCTTGTATGCACAAGGGGCTTTGTCATGCCGATTTTTTTATAACCGGAAGTTTATACTTCAACAAACAGCTCTGCAACGGAATACAGCGCCGCATAACCGGCGAGGGTGATTCTATCGCCGTTCATTTTGCAGTAGAGTGTGCCGCCTCTGGGGGAGGCCTGTCTTGCCACCAGCCGGTCTTTATTCAGTTTTTTTGCCCAGATGGGAACGATATGACAATGACCGGAGCCGCAAACGGGATCCTCGGCAACTGCCAGCTTCGGCGCAAAGGAACGGGACACACAATCAAATTCTGCACTTTTTGCCGTAATATGCTGTAACAGACCGTCCAGCTCTTTCAGCTTTGCCTGATCGGGCCGGGCATTTTTTACGTCCTCCTCATTATCCAGTACGCAAATCAGGTCACGGTCGATCCAGGCCTCCACAGGGCGAACGCCGATGGCCTCTGCCATGGCATCGGTTACGGGAACGGATTTCAACTGATAGGCAGGGAAGTCCATTTCAAACAAATCCCCGTTACGCACAACAGTCAGAGGGCCGCTCATGGTCCGGAAGGTAATGCTTTTGGCGTCCTTTTCAAAATACTGAAACAGTACAAAAGCCGTTCCCAGTGTGGCGTGACCGCAAAGGTCAATTTCGCCGCCGGGGGTGAACCAACGCAGGTGATAATGGTCGCCTTCCTTCACCGTAAAGGCGGTTTCGGAAAGGTTGTTTTCAATGGCGATTTTCTGCATCAATTCATCAGACGGGTATCGGTCTAATACGCAAACGGCAGCAGGGTTGCCCTCAAAAGGGCGGTTGGCAAAAGCATCTACATGGTAACATTTCATCATAAAAACCTCCTTTATGCTTTGCAGGTATCCTTTTCTGATTTCAGCATAGCACAAGAATTGCATACATACAATCTGAAAATTGTGTGCAATACAATTTTATACAGCGTCCAAAATTTGCTTTATGCTGTGCAATCCCTGTTCCAATTCCGTCAAGGTTTCCGGGGCACAGATAGCAAGCCTTGCGGCGGCTTCCGGCGGCTCCTTTCCTACGGCGAAGCGTTCACTGCCGTAAAGGGAAATGCCCTGTTGCTTTGCCCGTTGCTCCAACTCTCGGCCGGTGATGCCTTCGGGCAATAACAGCCAACGGCTCAGACACTCCTCGCCGCCAAGGGCTGTATAGCCGTGTAAAATTTCGTTCACAAGGCGGTTGCGGGGAACAATGCCTTTGCGGCGGGCTTCTAAAATATCCTCCAGCTTACCGGATACAATCAGCCGAGATGCCAGTTCCATCAGCAGAGAGGATTGGGAAAGGTTAATGTGATACAGAGCGTTTTCCAGTTTTTGTGCATAGGCGACGGGTGTATGCAAATACGCCAGCCGCAGGGCGGGCAATATGGTTTTGGAAAGACTCAGGATATAAACTGTATGTTCCGGTGCCATAGCCACAACGGGGCGGAGCGGCTGTGCATAAAGCAGGCTGTTGATGCCGTCCTCAATGATAAGCAAATCCAGTTCTTTCGCTTTTTGAGCGAGCATTTCCCGACAATTTGCCGTCATGGTATGGTTGGTGGGGTTTTGCAGGTCGGGCATGATATAGATCCCCTTGATGCCATCGTTTTTATAAGCCGCAACCAACCCTTCTTCGCTGATTTCCCGGTTTTTTTGCCGTATGGGCACCAGCTGTATGCCATACAGCTTGGCGACACCTTTTACGCCGGGGTAAATCAAGGGGTCAACGCCGATTTTATCCCCGGGACGGAGCAGGCCGGAAAAAACCGCCGCCAGAGCGTTCTGTCCGCCGTTGGCAAAAAGCAGCAGGCGAGGGTCGGTAACCGTAAGCCCTATTTTGTGAAAAAGCTGAGCGGCGGCCTCCTTATGGCGGTATTCCTCCCGATAGCCATACTGAAACAAATGCCTGCAATCGGCTTCTGTCAGCATTTTTTGCAAAAGAGAGATGGCTTCCTTTTGGGGCAAAGTTTCCGGCATCATAGAGCCCAGCTCAATATGGGGAAGGGCAGTTGCTTCGGGGATAATGAGGGTGCTGGTATTCACATCATAGGAAACAAAAGTGCCGCTGCCCACAGCACTGCTGAGCAACCCTTTATTCGAGCAAATTTTGAACGCACGGGTCACAGTGCTGACATTGATATCCAGAAAATCCGCCAGCTCCCGTTGGGGCGGCAGCTTTGTGCCGGGCAACAGCTTGCCTGTTTGAATATCCTGCTCTAATTCTTCCGCCAGTGCCAGATATAGCGGCTTTTTGGACGGGCGAAGTATGGGTTTCCATGACATAGGGTAGTTTTCAAATGAATTGATCGGCATACAATCCTCCTCCTTTTTGCATACAATTATAAAATTGTATGATGGGATATGCAAGAGGGGAAAAATATAGTAGAATAACAGAAAAGCCAGAAAAGAGGGAGTCTATGCAATCCATCAGCGAAATCAGGGAAGTATTGGCAAACTGCGAGATAGAAGCATTGTCGGAGCGGATAAAGGAATATGAGGCAGACAGCCGAAAGGGCGTGCAGGCATTGCTGGCTTCCTTTCGGAAGAAGCAAGATGCCCATAAAAGAGAGCAGAAGCGTCTGGAAACCATGCTGTTTTATGAGCGGGAGTGCTATGCTGCAGGAATAGAGCCGGTGGCAGGTGTGGACGAAGTGGGCAGAGGACCGCTGGCAGGGCCGGTGGTGGCGGCGGCAGTGATTTTGCCTAAGGATTGCAAAATTATCGGGGTCAACGACTCCAAAAAGCTGTCTGCCAAAAAAAGAGAAGCGTTATACGATGTGATTTTGGAAAAAGCCGTTGCCTATGGCATCGGCGTGGTTTCGCCGGAGCGGATAGATGAAATCAATATATTGCAGGCCACCCGTGAAGCCATGAGGCAGGCGTTGGAACAGCTAAAGCCGGCGGCGGCATTTGTTTTGGTAGACGGTACTGCCATTCCTGCTCTTTCGATACCGCAAAAGGGGATTGTGAAGGGCGATGCCAAAAGCCTTTCCATAGCCGCCGCCAGTATTGTGGCGAAGGTCACCCGTGACCGTATGATGGAAGCCTATGAACTAACTTATCCCGGCTACGGCTTTGGGGTCAATAAAGGCTATGGTACGGCGGAGCATATTGCCGCCATTCGGGAAAAGGGCATCTGCCCGATTCATCGCCGCAGCTTTGTGAACAATTTCCTGCCCCGGCAGGGAGAAAACCCTACCCAAAAGGGCAATCGGGGCGAAGCCCTTGCCGTGAAGCAGATGATGAAATTAGGGTACGAAATTTTAGAGCGGAACTATCGGGGGAAAGAGGGCGAAATTGATATCATCGCCAAAAAGGATACATATATCGTATTTACGGAAGTAAAATACAGAAAGGATACAGAAAAAGGCACTCCTGCCGAGGCGGTGGATTTCCGCAAACAGCAGCATATCATTGGTACGGCGGAGGCGTATATTGCAGAGCAGGCGTTGGGAGAAGATGTGGATTTTCGTTTTGATGTGGCGGAGGTATTGACCCACGGGGGAAAGACCTATTTTCGCTATACGGAGGATGCTTTTCGCCAGCCGCAAAAAGGAGAATAAGGATGCAGATTGTAAAACAGGGGAATTTAGAATATATCTTATTTGAAAATCTGGAGAAAACAGGCATGGTACGCCACTGCTTTACCACACGCCGCGGCGGCATCAGTACGGAGGTTTGGGCGAGCATGAACATGGGATTAAGCCGCGGAGAAGAGCGGGAAAAGGTACTGGAAAATTACCGTATCCTCGGAGAGAAAGTAGGTTTTACCATAGAAAACTATGTGACCTCCCAACAGACCCATACCACTAACGTCCGTCGGGTTACGGCGGAGGACAAGGGCAAGGGTGTTTGGCGGGAGCGGGGCTATGCCGATGTAGATGGCTTGATTACCGATGTGCCGCATATTCCGTTGGTGATTTTTGGGGCGGATTGTGTGCCGGTGTTTTTACTGGATAAGAAGAATCGTGCCATCGGTATGGCTCACTGCGGCTGGAAGGGTACGGCGGAGCGTATGGCGGAGCAGATATTAAAAGCGATGATAGACGCCTTCGGTACAGACCCCACTGATGTGACGGCGGCCATTGGGCCTTCCATCGGGAAATGCTGTTTTCAGGTGGACGCACCGGTGGTGGAGCTGTTTGAGACCCATATTCCCTTTGCGCAGGAAGTCATATTTGATGATCCGTCGGAAAAAGGGAAATATAAAATTGACCTGTGGGAGACCAACCGTCGGCTTTTGGCGGAAATGGGTGTGGTGGATATTGAGATTGCCGGCCTTTGCACAAAATGCGACCAACAGCGGTTTTATTCCCATCGCGGCATGGGCGAAAAGCGGGGCGTGATGGCGGGAGTTATGGAATTGATTTAGAGAGGCCCGTAACGGAAGCAGGAGCCGTGATATTTCCATAAGCACTGCCGCAAAAAAAGAAGGCGATATGGATTTCGGCTTTCTTTTTTTGTGTTTTGTGTTATACTAATAAAAATGGGTTTTTATGCCCAAATGGAAAGAAATGAGAAAAACTGCATTGGCAGTATGGAGGGTACAGTATGAGCAGACCTATCGTAGCGGTGGTAGGCCGCCCCAATGTGGGGAAATCCACGTTATTTAACAGATTGGCAGGAGAGAGAATTTCCATTGTGCAGGATACGCCCGGTGTAACACGGGACCGTATTTATGCCGATGTGGAATGGCTGAACCATAAGTTTACGCTGATTGATACCGGTGGTATGGAAATCGGTTCGGAGGAAATTATTCAGAAGCAGATTTTGCAGCAGGCGGAAATTGCCATTGAAACGGCAGATGTGGTATTGTTTGTCACCGATGCCAAAACCGGTGTGACCGATGATGACAGACAGGTGGCAAATATGCTACGGCGGACGAAAAAGCCTGTTGTTCTGGCGGTCAATAAGGTGGATAGTATCCGGCGGGATACTATGGCGATTTATGAGTTTTATGAACTTGCCATTGGTGACCCTCTCCCTGTTTCTGCAGGGCAGGCTTTGGGTCTGGGGGATATGCTGGACGAGGTGATCGCCCATTTCCCCGAGAATGCAGAGGGCGAGGAGGAGGACGATGCCATCAGAGTGGCCATTATCGGGAAGCCCAATGTGGGCAAATCCTCGCTGATCAATAAAATTCTGGGTGAGGATAGGTTGATCGTCAGCAATATTCCCGGCACCACGAGAGATGCCATCGATAGCCCCATTACCATTGACGGGCAGAAATATATTTTCATAGATACGGCGGGTATGCGCCGCAAAAGCAAAATCAAAGAGGAAATCGAGCGGTTCAGTATTATCCGCGCGGTGGCGGCAGTGGAGCGGTGCGACGTTGCCATTTTGGTCATTGATGCCAACGAAGGCATTACGGATCAGGATACGAAAATTGCCGGTATCGCCCATGAACGTGGAAAAGCGGCGATTATTGCCGTGAACAAATGGGATTCTATTGAAAAGAACGATAAAACCATGAACCAATACTTGAAGGATATTGGGAATGAATTGGCATATATGCCCTATGCACCGAAGGTGTTTATTTCCGCTATGACAGGCCAGCGCATCAACCGTATGCTGGAACTGATACAGACCGTACACCAGAACCATGCACTGCGTATCAGCACCGGTGTATTGAATGAAGTGCTGATTGAGGCAACGGCGATGCAGCAGCCTCCGGCGGATAAGGGACGGCAGTTGCGGCTCTATTATATGACTCAGGTTTCCGTAAAGCCGCCGACATTCGTGATTTTTGTCAATGAACGGGAGTTATTCCATTTTTCTTACCGTAGGTATATCGAAAACCAACTGCGGGAGGCTTTCGGCTTTATGGGAACGCCCATTCATTTCATTGTGAGAGAAAAAGGGGAAAAGGATTGAGATGTTTCGCATTGTTTGTCTGTTGATTGGATATGGCATCGGCTGTATCGAAACGGCATATTTTGTCGGCAAGCTATGGAAAACTGATTTGCGCCGCTATGGCAGTGGCAATCTGGGTACCACCAATGCCCTGCGGGTGTTGGGCAAAAAAGCAGGCGCTCTGACATTTGTAGGGGATATTTTGAAATCCCTGGTTGCTTTTTTTCTGTGTCGGGCGGTTTTTCCCGAAGCACCTCTGGCGGGGGTTTATGGGGGCGTAGGCGCCATTTTGGGGCATGATTTCCCTTTTTATCTGCATTTTCGAGGCGGTAAAGGGATTGCGGCCACCATTGGGCTGACCCTTTCCATCGTATTGACCATGGAGCCGCGGCTGGCAATTCCCACTACGGTTTTGGGGGTCTGTGCCGTGATATTGACGAGAATGATTTCGGTGGGCTCCTTGGTATTATCCCTGACAATCCCTGTCAGCTGTTATGTGTTGAGCTTGCCTTTGGAATTGGTGGTTTTGACGGCATTGCTTTGCGTGCTGGCTTTTTGGCGGCATAAAGAAAATATCCGTAGGATTTTGGCGGGAAACGAGAATACATTCAGCCTCAAAAAGAAATAGAAAGAGGGTTTTGCGTATGAAGAAAGTAACGGTCATCGGCTCCGGCAGCTGGGGAACGGCTCTGGCCATTATGCTGGCTAAGGAAGGCCATAAGGTTTTGATTTGGGCAAGACGGGAAGATGTGGTGGAGGAATTGCTCCAAAAACGTACCAATGAAAAATATCTGCCCGGTGTGACCATTCCGCCGGAAATACAGGCAACTACTGACCGAAAAGCCGCCGTAGAAGGGGCGGAAATCATTATTTTTGCGGTGCCTTCCCGCGCTGTTCGCAGTACATTGGAGGATTTTGCGGATATCCTGCAAAAAGGACAGATTTTGGTGAATGTGGCAAAAGGCTTGGAGGACGGTACGTTGCTGCGCCTTTCGGAGGTTATGGAAAGTATAGCGCCCCAATGCGAGATTTGTGTGCTTTCCGGCCCCAGTCATGCGGAAGAGGTGGCGAGAAATATCCCCACTGCCTGCCTGATTGCCTCAAAAAATGAAGCTGTGGCAAGACTGGTGCAGGAGGAATTTCGCAACCCCCGTTTCCGTTTGTATACGAATACGGATTTGGTCGGTGTGGAAATTGGTGCGGCCCTGAAAAATATTATGGCATTGGCAGCAGGAATGTCCGATGGATTGGGCTTTGGCGATAATACCAAGGCGGCACTGATGACAAGAGGCATTGCGGAGATGAAGCGTCTGGGCATTGCTATGGGCGGTAAGGCGGAAACTTTTGCCGGTCTTTCCGGCATCGGGGATTTGATTGTGACTTGTACCAGCATGCACTCCAGAAATCGCCGTGCGGGTATTTTACTGGGGCAGGGCAAAAGCTTACAGGAAACCCTGGATGCAGTTCAAATGGTGGTGGAAGGCGTCAATACCGTAGAGGCGGCTTGTCATTTGGCGGAGAAATACGGTGTTTCCATGCCCATTACGGAAACCATCAATGAGGTGCTGTTCCACGGACTGCCTGCGGAGGAAGCTGTACAGGAATTGATGACAAGGGAAAGTAAGGCGGAGTAAAATATTTTGAAAAGGAATTATTTTTTGAGAAATGAAAGCCTTTTGTTTTTTCTTCCATTTTTTCACATAGCCTTTGGACGTGTATATTTCATTTCTTCCTGCAAATACTAGTTTTACAACAAAAACGCTATTTGGCAGGAGGAATAAATAGATGAAGGCAACAGGTATAGTCAGAAGAATCGACGACCTTGGGCGTGTGGTTATTCCCAAGGAAATCCGGCGGACACTGCGTATCAGAGAAGGCGACCCGCTGGAGATTTTCACAGACAGAGAAGGGGAAATTATATTGAAGAAATACTCCCCCATCGGCGAATTGGGCGCCTTTGCGAAGGAATATGCAGAATCATTGGCGCAGACGGCAGGGCATATTACCTGCATCGTGGATAAAGACCAGATTATTGCCGTTTCCGGCGGCGGGAAAAAGGAATTTTTGGAAAAGCATATCAGCCCGGAGATGGAAAGCTGTATCAACCGCAGAACGGCCTTGATTGCAGACCGCAACGACGGAAATTTCGTGCCTGTTTTGGAGGACGATGTCGCCGACAGCTATAACCATCAGCTGATTGTGCCCATTATCGCCGAGGGGGACGCCATGGGTGCCATTGTGTTCCTTTCCAAGGACCGGAAAATGGGCGAAGTAGAGGGCAAGCTGGCACAAACGGCGGCAGGCTTTCTGGGAAAACAAATGGAACAATGAATAAAACGCTTCAGAGAACAAAGCTCTGGAGCGTTTCGTTTTTACATAATCAGATAGGGCAAAACGCCAAAGATGGCGTATAAAAGGAAAATCGTCAATATAGACGGGCTGAGGAGCCAATCCTTTATGAGCGTGCCGGTGACCTCCGGTTCCGGCAGGGGTTCCGTTACATCTTCCTCGATGGATTCCGGCACAGCCATGGGGGGATCGGGTCGGGGCGGATTTTCTCTTAGGAACAGGTATAGCAGACCTGCCAGTATGGGCAGGGAGCTGACAGCCATAAAGCTGACGGCAAGGAAAGTCGTAAGGTGTGAGGCTTCCTCCGCCATTTCTGCCGCTTCCACATTGGCAAAAGCGGCCCAAACAGAGGTGGCATTGATGATGAAATGGGGCAGTATCGAAGCGTAAATAGAGCCGGTTCGCTCCACTAAAAAGCAGAAAATAAAGCCCACAAAAAAGGCATAGGGAAATTGCTGGAGGTTCATGTGCATCAGGCCGAATAAAAGGGCGCAGGCAAAAGCCTTGCTCCATGTTCCCAGACGATGATATCCCGAAAGCACAATGCCCCGCATGGAAGTTTCCTCAAAAATAGCGGGCAAAACCGCTACTGCCACCAGAGAGAGCAGGAAGCCGGAGGATTGTAAAGCGGCCATGGATTCCTCGACCGGATTCGGGAAAAACAACCCCGTCACATAAGACAGAAAGCTCATAAGGGGCTGAATGGCAAAGGAAAACGGTATTAAAATCAGAGTGTTTTTCAAACCCAAGGGCTGTAACCGCAGGGTCTGCTTCACGGATTTTTTGGTGAGAAGAAAATAAAAAACGATAGGCGGCAGAAAGCAAATCATCTGGAAGACAATCATGGATACGCCTTCCGGAAGAGCGCTTGTCGCAGGAATCCGCGCCAAAACAATGGAAGCGGCGATATAATACAGAAAAAAACAAAGTGCAAAACGATTGGTTTGTTTGGTTTCCTTCATAAAAACCTCCGTAGATAAAAGTTTTGTAAAAACAGAAGAATCGACTTTTCAAAAAGAGAAGCCGATTCCGGTTTTATGGTTCATAGGGACTTTCCAAATCCTCTTCCGGCAGATGCAGCGGATCTTCCGTGGGATATTTTTGCCGATAAAGACGGGAGATATATTCCGATGAGAATGTTTTGATGGTGGCAAGAATCGGCACACCGATGAACATACCCAAAGGCCCCATAACAGCACCGCCGATGACAACGGCCAGTATAATCCAAAGCGGATTGAGATTGAGGGAATTCCCAAGGATTTTCGGCCCAAGGAAGTTTCCGTCAAACTGCTGAAGCACCAGAATGAACAGTATCACCCAAAGGGTCAGCAGAGGGTTAATCAGCAGTGTAATGACAGCGGCAGGTATCGCGCCGATGAATGGTCCGAAATAAGGTATCATATTGGTGACACCGATAATCAGGCTCAAAATCAACGGGAAGGGAGCCTGCATCAGAGTCAGCCCGATAAAGGCAAGAATACCGATAATCAGGGAATCCACCGCCTTGCCTACAATGAAATCCTGGAAAATATGATGTATGCGGTTGGCATTGTGGAACAGACGCTCCGCCCGCTGTTCGTCCGTCATGGCATATACAATTTTCTGCGCCTGTTTGGCAAAATGCTCTTTATCGAATAACATATAAAAAGAGATGAAAATTGCCATGATGAAGTTAATGGTCGCCTTACCGAAAATATAGATGTTGTCCACGATGGTTTCCAATATGGTAGGCATATCCTGCGATGCCTTGATGATGGGCTGAAGGGCTTGATTGACCCGATTATTAAAATCGTCCCCATCAATAAAGCTGACCCGGTCAAAAAACACCTGTATCCGCTCATTCATATCTGCCGTGTAGGTAGGCAGCTGTGTGGCAAAGGAAATGACGGAATCCTTTAATTCCGGAATCAGATAGACCAATATCCATGTGGTGCCGCCGATGACGATAATATAATTCAGCAGGATACAGACAGTACGGGTCAATTTATGATGCTTCCGAAAAAAGGGTACATTTCCTTTGAAAATTTTTTCAAAAAATTTCATAAAGGGATTCATGACATAGGCGATGGCAAAACCCGTAAGAAAGGGGAAGCCTAAAGCCTTCAAGTAGTGCAGGGATACGGAAAGGCTGGTCCCGATGGCGGGCAAATGCCCGATGATTTTTTCGAATAGTATCAGCCCGGCAACGACAAAAAATGCACAAATGCTGATTTTCAGATAAAATTTGTCATGATTGATTTTATGTCTAAAAAAATCCAACTTTTTCATAATGGACACCTCAAGTAAATTGATTGCGAAAGCCGTTTGCTACGCAGAACGTGATACTTTCATATTACTATGAAACCGGCGGGAATGACATAGTGTTTTTCAAAAATTTCGGAAAAATTATGATTTATTTCTTGGATTTTGCAGGGAAAGCTGCGGAAAGGGAAGAACACCGTGGCTATGAGGGCAGATTCGTTGGATTTTAGCTGTTGAGCCTTCCGTTTTTTTGTGATATACTATATAATCAGCAATAAAAGTTCGCAGCTACTTGATAGGAGGCGGAGCAGATTGATTGGTAAGGATTTTGATGTGGCAAAAAATATTAAAATGACGGAGCAGTTACAGTGCGAAATGCTGGCGGTGCTTTCGGAATTCTTCACCGCTATGCAGAAGAATGCCTCCAAAACGGAGCAGACGGAAATACTGGCTCGGCTGGAGGTATTGCTCTACCTGATGGCATCTAGGCTGGGTATTTCTAAGGAC
Source organism: Anaerotignum sp. (assembly GCA_017523325.1). Classification (GTDB taxonomy): domain Bacteria; phylum Bacillota; class Clostridia; order Lachnospirales; family Anaerotignaceae; genus Anaerotignum_A. The sequence continues at coordinate 17,327 of JAFWWO010000034.1, forward strand.
GCCATGGATCGCAAGGCGGCTGCAAGCATTAAGCTGGGGCTTTTGGAGGAAGAAAAAGAGGAATGGAAAGCATCTCTTTTGGAGCTGCTTCATGTGTTGGAAGGGAAATAAGCCCTAGTCATATGGAGGCTGAATATGGATAAACAAAATAAACCAAAAACAGGCGGGCTGGCCGGTATAGCAGTGACAGTCATTGCCATCTGTGTTGGCTTTATGCTGGATGTCAGGTGCGGGATTGGCGGTGTTATAGGCGTTGCTGTGGGCTTTTTTGCGAGAGCCTTTTGGGGCGAGGGAAATCCTTTGGCGGAGCACCGGGAAGGGCAGGAAAGGCCCTTTGTGGATACTGCCGTTTTGCAGAAAAATTTTTCCATCCCGAAAAATCTGCCTATTTGTTATGGGGTATTGGATATTCGTGGGCGTGTTTTGATGTATAACGAAGCATTTTTGGAGGTATTCCCCGATACAAAGCAGGCAGAGCCTGTCATCGAACAGCTTTTGAAAAACAGCGGCGATGGGAAAAGCATTCCTGTTGAAGTGGGTGAGAGGTATTACGAGGCGGCGCTAAGCCACTGCGATGTGGTGGAGGAAAACGGCGCCGTCGGTACGGTGTTGACCATGACTATGGTAGATGTGACCCCGTGCAAAGTGCTGGAAAAGCAGATGCACGACAGAGAAACCGTTGTCGGCATGATTTTTCTGGATAACTTTGAAGAAGTGGCAGACAGCCTGACGGAGGATAAGCTGCCTATATTGTCTGCATTGGTGGATAGAAAGCTGAACCAGTTGGCAGTAGATGTAGATGGCGTGGTCAGAAAGCTGGAGAAGGACAGATATATTTTCCTGCTCTCCAAGAGCGCTTTGGAGGTCTTGAAGGAACGGAAATTCGATATTTTGAACGAACTGCGGGAAATCAGCGTAGGGGAGCATATGCCGGTGACCATGAGCTTGGGTATCGGTGTAGGTGATTTTTCATTGGAAACGGCTGCGCAAAATGCCAAAGCCGCACTGGATTTGGCATTGGGCCGTGGCGGTGATCAGGTGCTCATCAAAGAGGGTGAAAACTTCCTGTTCTTTGGCGGCAAGGCGGGAGAAATGGGCAGAAATGCCCGTATCCGTGCAAGAGTCAAGGCGGATGCCCTTTGGGAGCTGATGGGCGAAGCCTCTCATATTTTAGTGATGGGGCATAGAAATGCGGATTTGGATAGTCTGGGTTCTGCCATGGGGATTTGTGCCATTGCCGGAGCCATGGATAAAAAATGTCATGTCATCATGAATGAAATCGGCGTGGGTGTCAAACGGCTTTACGAGAATATGGCGGAAAACAACCATTATGAAACGGTTTTGCTGAAGGATGCCGAGGCGCTGAAAATGATGGACGAGAAAACGCTGGTCATCGTGGTGGATACCCACCGCAGCAGTATGGTGGAAAGCCCGCAGATATTGGCGGCGGCCAAGAAAATCGTGGTGTTCGACCACCACCGCAGGAGTACGGATTTTATCGAACAGGCAGTGCTGATTTACCATGAGCCCTATGCTTCCTCCACGGCGGAACTGGTGACGGAGATGATACAGCATATTGGGAAGAAAATCAAGCTGAAGCCCATAGAAGCCGATGCCCTTTTGGCGGGGATTACCGTGGATACCAAGAATTTTGCCGTAAAAACAGGAGCGATTACCTTTGAGGCCGCAGGATTCCTGCGACGAAACGGTGCCGATAGTATCCGTGTGCGGCTTTTGTTCCAGAACGATATGGATTCTTATAAGGCGAAGGCCACAGCCGTGCGGGATGCGGAACTGTTTTTGGAGAATATGGCCATTTCCGTTTGCCCCTCTCATGTGGAGAATTCTACGTTGATTGCGGCGCAGGCGGCAGATGATTTGATGAATGTGACGGGGATTCGGGCGTCCTTTGTCTGCTGTGAGATTGGGCAGACGATTCATGTCAGTGCCCGTAGTTTCGGGGATATCAATGTGCAGAGAATTATGGAAAAATTGGGCGGTGGCGGACATTATACCGTTTCCGGTGCACAGCTTACGGATTGCACCATAGAGGAAGCAAAGGAAAAAATCCGCAGTGCCATTGAGGAATACTTGAAGGAGGAAAGTGTATGAAGCTGATATTATTGCAGGACGTGAAAAGCGTTGGAAAAAAAGGGGACTTAATCAACGCCAGTGAAGGCTATGCCAAGAATTTTTTGCTGCCCAAAAAATTGGCAGTGGAAGCAACAAAATCCAACCTGAACGATTATGAATTGAAGCAAAAAGCAGATGCTAAGCGTAAACAGGAGGAACTGGAAAAGGCACAGGAAACAGCGAAAGCCTTGGAGGATAAGGTCGTGACCATAAAGGTGAAAACCGGTGGCAACGGTAAGCTGTTCGGTTCTGTGACCAATAAAGAGGTGGCAGATGCCATTGTGGAGCAGACCAAGCTGGATATTGATAAAAAGAAGGTATCTATTGGCGATCCTATTAAAATGCTGGGAGAAAGAACGGCAGTGATTAAACTGCACCCTAAGGTGACAGCAGAAGTGAAAATCAAGATTGAAGAAGCATAAAATGCCTGCCACGGGAGGTGGACGGACATGGAACAACAGGAAAAACAAAATGAATATCTCCGCGGGGTGCCGCCCCATGATGATATGGCGGAGCAGGCGGTATTAGGCTCTATGTTTCTGGATAGAGAGGCCGCTGCTGTGGCGCTGGAGGTGCTGACAGGAGAGGATTTCTACCGTCCGGATCATAAGATGGTATTTGAAGCGGCGGAGGAATTATACCGCAGTGCCGCACCCATTGACGTGGTAACGGTGAAAAATAAGCTGGAGGAAAAGGGGCAGTTTGCACAAATCGGCGGTCTGGATTTTCTGGTAAGCATTTCCACGGCGGCGGGTACCTCTGTCAATGTGCGGCATTATGCGGCAATCGTGGAGGAAAAATCCGCTTTACGCCGCTTGATTCGCACAGCGGGCAATATCTCCCAAATGAGTTATGAGGGGAAAGAAAATATCAATACCATTATGGATACGGCGGAAAAAAGCATATTCGACATTATGCAGAACCGTCATTCCGAGCAGTTTCATCATATTCGGGATATTGCCGCAGATTCCATTGAGAAAATAGAGGATATTTACCGTTCCAAGGGCAAGCTGACAGGTGTGCCTACGGGGTTTGTGGATTTTGACGCAAAAACGGCAGGGCTGCAAAAATCGGATTTGGTTTTGCTGGCCGCCCGCCCTTCTATGGGGAAAACGGCCTTCGCTTTGAATATTGTGCAAAATGCGGCCATTCGCAGTAATGTACCGACAGCAGTATTTTCACTGGAAATGAGCCGGGAACAGCTGGTGAACCGTATGCTTTGTTCCGAAGCCATGCTGGATGCCCAAAAACTGCGGACGGGGGAATTGGCAGATGGCGATTGGATAAATTTGCTTCAGGCCATGGGACCCTTATCCGAAGCGCCCATTTATATTGATGATACCCCCGGTATTACACCGATGGAGGTACGCTCGAAATGCCGCCGGCTGAAGGTGGAAAAAGGTTTGGGGCTGATTGTCATTGACTATTTACAGCTGATGAGCGGCAATGGCCGTACCGATTCCCGCCAACAGGAGATTTCGGAGATTTCCCGCTCCCTGAAAGCCATTGCCAGAGAAATGGAAGCGCCGGTGATTGCCCTGAGCCAGCTGAGCCGTGCCTGCGAACAGCGGGCGGATCACCGCCCTATGCTTTCGGACTTGCGTGAATCCGGTGCCATTGAGCAGGACGCCGATGTAGTAGCCTTCCTGTACCGTGATGAGTATTATAATCCGGATACGGAGAAGAAAAATCAGGCGGAGCTGATTATCGCCAAGCAGAGAAACGGCCCTACGGGTACGGTGGATTTGACTTGGTTGGGTCAGTTTACGAAATTCGGCAATTCTATGAAAAAATATTGATGTATTTTCGGCGAAACGAGAGATACAATAAAAAAAAAGAGGCATTTTGCCTCTTTATTTTATGTAATATTTCAGCCCTCCAGCTGGGAAGTGCAGTGGGGACAGCGTGTTGCTTCCAAAGCGATCTCCGTTTTGCAAAAAGGACATTCCTTTGTAGTGGCTTCTGCCTCGGGTTCGGGGCGTTTCAGCTTTACAATGGCCTTCAATACCATAAAAATAACGAAGGCAATGATGATAAAATTGATAACTTGTGTGATGAAGGAACCGTAAGCGATGGTTGCTGTGGCTTCCTGTGCTTCCTCCAGCGTGGCATAGGTATTGCCGTCCAGAGGGAGGAACATTTGCGTGAAATCCCTGCCGCCGGTGATTTTGCCGATGATGGGCATAATCAAATCATTGACCAAAGAGGTCACGATGCTGCCGAAGGCACCGCCGATGACAACGCCGACTGCCATATCGACGACATTGCCCTTTACGGCAAATTCCTTAAATTCCTTCATGGTTTCTTTAAGTGACATAAAAATTTCCTCCTTTGTGTTATAAAAATTATAAGCAACAAAGGGAATTTGCAGATGCGTTGCGGACAATGTATCTGTAGTAGACCCTTTTCCTTATCTATTGACTTTGCTTGCCATGCCGAAAAGCCGCCGCACTATAAGGGCAACACCCTATGAAACGGCACTCTCGTATGGCTTATGAAATTAGTATAGCATAAATAAATGAATTTTGCAAAAAAAAACAAGGGGGTTTCCCCCTTGCCTTTTTATCTGTCAATTTCCGTATGTATCCGACAGTACTCGATAAAAACTTCAATTACTCAAAATCCTCTGTGTAGGCTTCTTCAAAGATATCCATAGGTATAAATCGGTTCTCGGAAACTTTTTCAAAAACATATTCTTTTCCATCTATAAAAAGGGCAAACCTTCCTCTGTCTATTTGAATCCTTTGTTTCTCGACCAATGGTCCCTCCAATATATAGTTTTTCAAATCCATTCTTTGAAACTCACCTTTGGTAGAAAAATTAGTTACTACTTTTTCCTGATTGGCAGGCAATACAAGAGGTGTTTCAAATATATAGAATTTATTCTTCTCACTATCTACGGAAAGACAAAGCCCCTTAAAGTATTCATCCGGCTCCATATACATAAACTTTCCGGTAAAGCCGGCTGATAAAGCCGGCTCTGTCATACCTTTATACAAAACAAAGAGGAATAAGAGTATAATTCCTATATATCCATATTTTTTCATAGACCACCTCTTGTGTTAAGAAATTCTTTTAACCTCAAATCCCACACATTCTACTTCTGTATTATAATGATACCCAACAAACTTCCATGGATTGTTTGTCCCTGCTAATCGTTCATAAATAATGCCTCTAACTCTTTTACAAATCCTTAAGAAAATCCGCTAAATCATCAGCATTGATTATGAATCTATAAGAATTTTTTTGAGCATATCTGTAATTTGCATGCTCCGGTTGACCATTGGAGCCGATAAGCATGCAGACCCTTACGTCGGAAGCACTGCTTTCTTTTTTTGTATTGATACTTATTTCGTACATTGTTCTTCCACGATTTGTATACCTTGCAAACGCTTCCGGAATATAAATACCTTTTGTATCCTCTAAAATCGCATATAACTCCATGGTTTCCTGTTCCGTCAGTTCCATCGTCCTCTTATAACAACTTCATCATACTTTGGCAACGCAACGTTCTTAGAAAAAAACAAATTACAGAGGAGAACAACATAGCAATTATAATTATTTTTTTCAAATTTTTCTTCATAATAATCAAATACCTATGCTAATTATACGGGGACAGCGCTCAGCAAAAACCAAGTACTGCCTTTTTTATGAATCCTTTATGGCAACTCATGATTTCCCATCTTTACAGGATTTATGGTAAACATCGGTGCGTATTTTTTTCAACTCAAAGAGAAACTTGATATGGCAAATAATAAGCGGGCCCATCATTGCCATGATAATCGTAATTATTTTCGCCAAAATCAGATATAGAAAATAAACATCATCATTATTATCTGTAACACTAGGGATAATTCCCCAACCTACAAAAATAACAATATAAAAGAAAAGTAATGTGATGATTACTGTAACCGACATCTTAATGGATTTTTTCAGAACGACTTCGATTTGCTTCATATGTTCCGTATCGGAGATGTGTTCAGAATTTTTTTGAAAACTGTGCAGATATTTTCCCATAAGCCACTCCTGAATCAAGAATGATCACCGCATTCATAAAATAGAATATCTACGCCATTCCTTGTGCAGTTTTTCGTATAAAATGCACGTCCTTTATATTTACACATTCAAAATGACGAATATATTTTGTCATTTCGTCCAATGTATATTGCTATACTTCATCGCATTATTTCATCCATCGTTGAATCACATCTTTTTCCTCTTTTATGCCTGATATGAGAAACACCAATGAAATGATGTAGCATATGACTACCATCAGCAGAGATATTTTATTGATATACTTGTCACTCTGCGGCTCCCAACTCATGTTTGATATGATACGCAAATACCATGTCATTTCAACAAATTGAAGCAATATTCCGGTAAAAATACTACTAATAAAAAATAATATAAGTCCTTGTTTCAAGTTTTTATTCATAATCAATCGCTCCTAAAAACTATTTCTTTTCAAATTATAGTGTACATATATATTCTATTGATATCATTCTGCCCCGTCAATCCTTTTAACGAATCTTTTTTCATTCCTAAGGAAATTTTAATATTTTTGCAAAAAAACAAGGGGTTTTCTCCCTTGTCTGTTTATCCGTCAATTTCCGTATGTAGTATCGGTATCGCT